>JAOZRC010000012.1:0-14137 GCA_029940345.1 Desulfobacterales bacterium | reverse complement strand
CCACACCGGTTGCCAATACGACTTCGTCAAATTCCTGATCAATCAGACGTTGGGCAGAAACCTTGCAATTCAAATGTACGTTTACGCCGGTCAGTTCCAGTTGCTTTTTGTAATAGCGTAATGTTTCGTTAAATTCTTCCTTACCTGGGATTTTACAGGCCACGTTTAAAAGGCCCCCGATCAGAGATTGCTTTTCAAATAACGTCAGCTCATGGCCGCGTTTGGCCGCAGTTATCGCCATGGTCAAGCCGGCTGCGCCAGCACCCACAACCGCAATTCGTTTTTTGCGGGTGACGGGTGCCATCATCAATTCGGTTTCGTGGCAGGCGCGCGGATTGACCAGGCAGGAAGCGATACGCATTTGGAAGATATGGTCCAGACAGGCCTGATTACAGGCGATGCAGGTGCAGATTTCATCAGCACGGTTTTCAGACGCCTTTTGAACAAAAGCGGCATCGGCCAGTAACGGACGCGCCAGCGAAACCATGTCGGCATGACCATCAGCGAGTACTTTTTCAGCAATTCCAGGTGTATTGATGCGATTTGTGGCAATTAGGGGAACCGTGACTACCGCTTTTAAACGCGCCGTCACCCAAGTAAAGGCCGCCCGCGGCACCAGGCTTGCAATCGTTGGGATACGGGCTTCATGCCATCCGATACCGGTGTTAAGCATGGTTACGCCTTGTTCAACAAGGGCTTGGGCTAAAATCAGAATTTCGTCCCAGTTGCTGCCATTTTCCACCAGATCGAGCATGGATAAACGAAAAATAATAATAAAATCAGCGCCTGCTTTTTGTCGAATGCGTTTGACAATTTCCAGGGGAAACCGAATACGGTTTTCATAGGAGCCGCCCCATTCATCGGTGCGTAGATTGGTTCGGCGCGAGATAAACTGGTTAATCAGATATCCTTCGGACCCCATTATTTCAACACCATCGTATCCCGCTTGCCGGGCTAACTGCGCGCATGTGACAAAATCTCGTATTTGGGTTTCGATCTCTTCCGATGTCAACGCATGGGGCGTATAAATATTTATAGGGGCTTGCAATGCGGAGGGACTGACCAGCTTTTTATGAAACGCATACCGGCCGGTGTGCAAAATCTGCATGGCAATTTTTCCGCCTTCCAGATGCACAGCTTGGGTGACGAGGGCATGGTTTTTTACTTCGGTTGAATGGGTTAATTTAGAGCCATGTGGTGTGATACAGCCCGATTTGTTCGGAGAGATGCCACCGGTGACCATCAGACCAACGCCGCCTTGCGCGCGTTCGGCATAAAATACGGCCAACCGCTGAAAGCCATTCGGGGTTTCTTCCAACCCGGTGTGCATGGATCCCATCAGCACTCGGTTTTTTAGCGTAGTGAATCCTAAGTCAAGCGGTTTTAGCATAAACGGATACGTTGAATGCATTATAGAGTTCCTTTTCATACCGTTATAGAGAAACGGATCGCTCTGGGTGAATTGGATTTAACAACAATGCCAAGGCCAATAACACCGCTGTTGTTAATTATTATTTCTTCTTTTTTAAGGATTACACCTCGGCGTCCTTTGAGAAGGACACAGGTGCCATTGGTGCTTTGATCGCTCAAAACATACCTTCCGTCACGATATTCAATAAACGCATGTAACCGTGAAGCACGACGATCATCTATGACCAGGTCATTATCGTCTCGACGTCCCATGGTGACACAGGTACGTTTGTTGTTCACCTCAATGGTCTTGCCACGATATTCCAATACCAGGTTGGATATAAACTTCGATTCCCCTCCAATTCTGGCGGATTCCGAAATCGAGGAACCGGAAATATTCAGCTCCTCTTTACAACGTATGCATTTAATGGAAATTGTCCGCCCTGACATATTACCGGATACGATGCGATTTTTTTCGCCGCATTCCTCGCAAAATATAATAATTATCGAATTTTTATACACGCTGTTTCTCTATTAAAATAATGCAGTGCGTTAAAAAAGCTCAAAAAGTGAAAACCGCCTTGGGCTTCATATGAAGGATGGCCAATCTGTTTATATTTTATATCATAAACGCAGATATCAAAATTGGCAATAACTTTTCAGTCAATTTTGTAATCCTTTATGATTAGAACGATCATAGGGCTTGTTCATTGTTTCGGCCATTTTGAATTTCGGTTGCAATGTGCCGCATTCTTTCAGATTGCGCCTTTCATTCCGCCAAGTTTTTTAGCCAATCTGAAAGAATACGCTACATTTCAACCAACTTATTTTTAAGTTACCAAAGTAGTGATAAAGGAATATGAAATTCAGCTTGCTAAGATAGCATAATTTTGTATAGTTTGGATACCGAATACATAAAAAACTCTAATATTGGTATCCTTCATTTTCTGCCAAAACATAAAAACGGGTCAATTCGAAGGAGTGCTGAACCAAAGATTTAGCATTTTACGCTGGCCTATGCTAAACTTTTGGTTCAGCACTCCTTGGTAAAGCGTATACTGCTTTCGGGGTAAAATGAAGGATGTCCAAATAATCTATGGGTAAACTGAAATGCTGCCAAAAATATTGATCGCCGAAGATGATAGGGGCTGTTTATTGATGCTCCGAGATGTTTTTGAACTGAATAAGGGTCACTTGGAGGTGATTTGTACATGCAATGGAAAAGAGGCTGTTGCTAAACTCAAACGCCATACGATCTCTTTGCTGATCACTGACATCAGGATGCCGCAAATGAATGGTCTTGAACTGTTGGCCTTTGTGAATGAATATTATCCGGAACTTCCCTGCATTGCCATCACCGCTTATGCTCAGAATATCAAACAGTTTAAAGAAATCGTCAATACGCTGAATCCTGATGCCATGGCGATGATTCAGACCGAGTCATTTCGTTTTTTCAGCAAACCGTTCCAGATTGATATACTGAGGAAAACCGCTTTAAAAATGTTGGCAGCGCCCATTTCTGGCGGAACCGTGAAAGGGATTACCATCGCCGGTTTTATACAATTGGTTGAACTGGAAGAAAAAACATGTATTATCGAAGTATATACGAAAAGGAAGGATATCGGACAATTATTTTTTAAGGATGGTGTTTTATCAGATGCGGTATGTGGTGCTATTCATGGCGAAGAAGCGGCGATTCGGATCATTGCTGCTGAAAAAGCGCTGATCCGTTTTAAAAAACTGCGAAATCGTCCGATTGAACGACGCATCCATGTGAAATCAATTACGCTTGTTTTTGAGGCAGTTCGTCGAAAGGATGAATTGAATGATATCTGCCGCAATACCCTGGTAAGTTCAAGCGAGGCGGATAGCGGCAACCGAGAGTGTTTTGACGATTTAACGCTTTTCGAATCCGAAGCAAACCACTTGGATAAGCTGCTTTCAAAAATCAAAAAAGACCGATAATTTGGCATCCTTCATTGCCCAGTTTACAATTTGCAATATCAGGAAAGGGATTGCCCCTACAATGGAAATGCTCGAAACAATGTAGGGGCAATCCCTTGTGGTTGCCTGATTAAGGGGATTTCTTAATCCGTATAATCAATCCTAATCAGTAATTCGGATTTTAAAAAGTGTAAACTGACTTATGAAGGATACCAGTTTCAGCCCACTTTTTGGATATATTGATCAATCATCTTACGGTCGTCATCTTTCGTGACCTGGCCGGGAAGTTTGACCATGGCCACATTAATGGCCGCATCAATTAACTCAGAACGAAATTTGCTTCTTGCCAGAACAATCTGATTATCAACACGCCTTCGCGCTTCTTCCAACAAAGAGCGGCTTTCCTCCATCGCACTGGCGATAATTTTTTGTTTCTTATGTTCGCCCTGTTTTAAGATACGTTCTTTAATTTCTTTTAGACGTGCATCGCTTTCATCAAGAAGTTTCTGGGTTTCAGCAACCTTGGTCTGGGCGACCAGATATTTTTCTTCGGCTTCATGCAGGTCGCGTTCAACCTCTTCTTTTTGTCCTTTAAAAAAGTTGGCTATAGGTGCTTTGGTAAATTTTACCAGTAGAAATACCAAAATACCAAAATTCAACCACATCATTATCAAATCGTATGTGGGCCGCCACTCACCGGATGAATCGGCCGCCAGAACTGTTGTCGGTCCGCTGAGAATAGCCAGGAACGCTATTAGCAAACAACCCCTCATACCGTAAAAACCAAATATCCGTTTCATCATAATTTTGCCAGATAACAATTTATTGTATAGTATTCCAATTTTGGTTTTTCTTGGTGATACACGCAAACTGAAGTTTGCACTCCTTTATTTTGGAAAAACCAAAATTGGATTAGTATATTAATTTTTAACATCCCGAATAACGCTTGCTTTTCTAAAGAAACGTTTGTTCGCAAGTCTTAATCCGAACTTCAAAACGGGATGCAAAAATCAGAGTGTTTATAGGGCATTCTTCATTGATCAGTTTACAATTCGACGGAGTGCCATACTTACAGTTTGGCATTCGGTGCCCGCCAGTGCTAAACTGTAAGTTTAGCACCCCGGAGAAAAGTGTAAACCATTTTTAGTCTCACATGAAGGATGCCGTTTATAGCGTTCGATTCAGCACTTTCCCCATAATGGTTTGCGCCAGAAGTTGAGATTGCTTATTCAGATGTTGACGTGCGTCGTCTAATAGCACCTTTATCTTATCTTCATTCTCTTTTTTCATCGCTATGATTTCAGCGCGAGCATTCGTTATTAGTGAACCCGCTTCACGCGCCCCTGATTCTTCCATCGCCCGGCTGGATTCAAAACTTTCTTTTTTAACAGCCAGTTCGCCCTCGCGGATACGTTTTTGGAGATCATTAAGCGCTTTTTCGGCATCGACTAACGCTGCTTGCTTCTTGTCAATATAGGCATAGCGGTCCCGAATCGTATCATTTATCGGCCGAAACATAATGCGGTTAATGATAAAAAGAAAGATAAGAAAAGAAATTAACTGAACCAATAAAGTCTCGTTGATGCTGATAAGCGCAATATTACTGATAATATCCATGAATTACTTTCCAGGTAATGTTATATCGGATTGGTTTTGGTACTGGCGCGTAAGTCAGCGATAAGTGATTCATGGTTCAACGCATGTTCCATCTCTTTCGTTCTGGCGATTTACCATGAATCTCAATTCGCCGAATGACAATGTCAGATTTACAAACAATTTTAGGTGTTGTAAATATACTGACAAGGCTGAAACCCTATTTAACCAGCGGCAAACAGGTTTCACATTGAAGCCGGGAAATAGTCAAATCCGAGCTTCCACGCCGATGTGCCTGTTTTAAACTACAAAGAGCAACAGCAGAGCCACTACCAAAGAATAGATGCCGGTGGACTCCGAAACCGCTTGTCCCACAAGCATTGTACGGGTCAGCAGCCCCGCCTCTTTCGGATTTTTACCAATCGCTTCGCAAGTTTTAGCCGCCGCCATGCCTTCACCAATTCCAGGTCCGATTGCACCCAGGCCCATTGCCAGACCGGCACCCAAAAATGCGGCCGCTTTTACAATATCTGCGCCTTCAATTGCCATTGTTTCCTCCTCAATTGAAAAAAAAATTGTTATTATCGTTAATCGTTAAAATTATAGGCAAATCAGCAGTGACTGATTTTTTCCATCAAAGAACAAAAATTAAAACAAGACTGATCACCATTGCATAGATTGCTGTTGATTGCGAAACGGCCTGTCCCACGAGCATGATCCGCATCAATTCACCCGCATGATCCATATTGCGCGCCACCCAGCGCACAGCACCTTCCGCTGCCATGCCGTTGCCGATGCCAGGCCCGATACCGCCAAATCCCATACAAATCCCCGCGCCTAACAAAGCCATGGAGGCGCTTAGTGTCGTTGACGCTTCATGGGATTTAAACATTAATACAAAGCTGATTAACAAACCGAATATGGCAGGGGTCTGAGAGACGGCTTGTCCCACAAGCATCGTTGTTGTGACATTTGTGGCCGATTCGGGTTGTCGCGCAATTCCTTCACAACTGGCACCGGCGGCAAATCCGCCTCCCATTCCGGAACCAATGGCTGACAGTCCCATACTCAAGCCCGCGCCGATCAGCGCCGCCCATGTCGGGTAAAGCGGCGCCTTGCTGTAATCAATAAAAATCAGCACCAGTGCGACGACCATCGCAAAGATGGCCGGTGTCTGACAAACGGCTGATCCGACTAACATATTGGTGGTCAATTTTCCTGCCGCCGCCGGTTGCCTGACGATACCCAGGCATGCTTGTCCTCCGGGAAGGCCGGAGCCTACGCCCGAACCGATAGCACCCAATCCCATGCAAAGACCCGCGCCAAAAAGTGATGATGCTGTTATTGCGGATGTGGCAGCAGGATTGACAAACAGCAGCAAAATGGCAATCACGAGCGCAAAGATTGATGCGGATTCCGCAATTGCCTGGCCAACCAGCATTGATTTGAATACCTCGCCCGACATTTTGGGATTTTGCCCCAACGCTTCGTTAGCCTGCGCAGCGGTATAGCCCTCTCCGATAGCAGCCCCCACAGCGCCTAACCCCATCGCCAAGCCGCCACCTACATAAGCCGCCAGACTTATCCATGTTTGAACGTCATAAGCCATCAGTTATTTCACCTGTACAGAAATATAAACCACAGTTAACATTGTAAATACAAATGCCTGAATTGCGCCTACAAACAATCCGAAAAACGCAAGCAACAAAGGAGGCAGCAAAATATTATACACCAGGTAGGAAACGACCAAAATGATAATGGAACCTCCCATTATATTTCCAAAAAGACGGAAAGAAATGGAAACGATTTTAGCCATTTCACCAATCAGATTGAGCGGCATCATAAAAAAAACCGGTTCAAAATACGCTTTTGCGTACTTCTTGAATCCTTTCGCCTTGATACCGGCATGGTGAGCGATCACAAATCCTAACAGTCCCATACTTAAAGGCGTATTCAAATCTTTGGTGGGTTCACTAAGATGCGGAATCATTCCAATCCAGTTACAAAGGAGCATAAACATAAACGTCGCAGCGATCAAAGGCGCGTATTTAGGAGCCAACTTTTCATCCAAAGCGTCTTCGGTCAGTTGAAACAGTTTGGAAACTACCAATTCACCCATCAATTGCAATGGTCCGGGAAGCAGCGCCTTTTTCCGAGCTGCCAAAAAACCGAAAACAATCAGGATGATAATGACGAGCCAGGCCATAATAATGGCATCCAAATTGAACACCATTGTATATCCCCCGATCGGAACTATCAACTGATAAATTTTACCCAATTCGTTCATAACCGTTCCTTAAAGCTATTTTATACCTGAAGTTATTTTATAGAAGTCCTGAAAGTCGAAGTGATAGCCGCCCGAAAATGATCGACGATAATCATTATCTGAACCATAAAAATTCCGCATACCGTCGTTGCGAAATTTAATTGCTCCAATTTAGCCGCCAGAATCAAGGGCACAACCAGCAAAGCATATCTGAAAATAATTGAACCCAAAGCGATAGCCAACGTTTTAGATTTGACCTTGCCGAGACGCCAAGGTAGTGTTTCACCGATCAGGACAAAATTGACAATACTGAAAATAGTGCCGAGAACCAAGCCCTTGCCAATGGGTCTATAATCACCGGCAATCAAAAAGAATCCCACAACAATAGCAGTTACGATAGCACGCGAGCAATATTTTTTTTGAGTTTCGCGAACCGATTCAATCACGCGTTTTCCCCTTGCCAGGCTTTGAATTTGGAATCATTCCCATAATCTGACGGTAGGCTGTATTGGCACCGCCGAATATTCCGAAAATTAAAAAAATGGTGATAAAAACGCCTTTGGTTCCTAACCATCGATCCAAATAAAAACCGATAAAAAAGCAAAAGGCAATGCAACCGACCATGGTAAGACCAATTTGCATTACCATCGTTAAACCCTCTGAATACGCATACTGATTATCTTTATTTATTAATTTCTTTTTTTTCAGAATCATAAAAACTTATATTAATAGCATCTTTTGCACTCTTGTCAAGAAATTTTAACAGGATATTTGCGCACCGCTTTGAAGCTGAAAAGGTAAACTGCTTTAACCTTATATAAAAGGGTATCCTTCATTTGCCAGCTAACAGATAGGCAGCCATAAAGAAATGCAAACTACGAATAAACACTAATGAGCCCTGATAAAAATCAATCATTCGTGTTCATTCGTGGTTCATTAAGGGCCATATTCCTTCAAAAGTGTAAACTACTTTTAAACTGATATGTTTGTATAAACATGATACAAATAAAAAAATATTGATAAAATACCTAAAACCTACTATGTTTGTATACATGTATTTAAGAACAACGAAACGGAAAAATAAGGACGGGTCGGTAGTTCAATATTACCAGCTAGCCCACAATGTTCGAGATCCTATCACTCGAAAGCCGGTTGCCAAAATTCTGCATAACTTCGGTCGGGCTGATAAGATAGACCGTGATCAACTTGTCAGGCTTTGCCGTTCTATTGCAAGAGTATGCGGAGTCACAGTCATTGATCCTATTAACGAAGCAGATTAATGCTGTTATACTGTAGCACTTTTAACAACTTAGGTGATTTCCAGATAAGAATATACTAAATTAGGGGCATCTTTCATGTGATAGTTTATACTTTTATGCATTTAGGTTTTAGAAATTTGGCCTGCGCAACCCTGACACCCGGTTTCCATTACAAAACAGTGTAGAATAGCAAGACATGTAATGGTATACTCATTTTCGGAATTCACCTTATATGGTTTGCGGTATCCGGAGCTTTAAAGGGCTTTGTGGCAGGTATCCGCAGGCCGCTTGACTCAATCGTTAATATTTTTTACACTAAAACTAATGAAGGGAGAATAAAGATGAAAAAGTTTATTTGTTCAGTTTGTGGTTACGTTCATGAAGGTGATACTCCTCCGGAGGAGTGTCCACAATGTAAGTCTGCTGCTGATAAATTCACCGAGCAAAGCAGTGAAGAATTAATCTGGGCGGATGAGCACGTAATAGGAGTCGCCAAAGATGTAGACGAAGAAATTCTTGAAGGTTTAAGAGCAAACTTTACCGGTGAATGCACTGAAGTGGGGATGTATCTTGCGATGAGCCGCCAAGCGGATAGAGAGGGTTATCCGGAAGTGGCCGAGGCATACAAAAGGATCGCCTTTGAAGAGGCCGAGCATGCCGCAAAATTCGCGGAACTGCTTGGAGAAGTGGTTGTCGCAGACACCAAAGAAAATCTGGAAGCAAGAGTTGCGGCCGAGTACGGCGCGTGCAAAGGGAAGAAAGCGATTGCAATAAGAGCGAAAAAACTTGGATATGATGCTATTCATGACACCGTTCATGAAATGTGCAAAGATGAAGCACGCCATGGAATGGCATTTGAAGGTCTTTTAAAAAGATACTTCGGATAAATGCCATGCTGTCGGATAGCCGGAGGATAGTTCTAGCCCCCGGCTATCCGACCACTTTCCAATAATTCACTCCAAAACGTTCAAGCATCTATTTATATCCGACTCTCCATCAGGCATTACGGCTTAAGCTCTTAAAACATCCCACTCAGTGTCAGAAATAATTAATGATGCGTTGAGAGAATCCCTTGCTAAACCTTTGGTTCAGCACTCCTTGATAAAGTGTAAACTACTTTCGGGGTAAAATGAAGGATGCCAGTTATTTATTATGAATTCCTTCAAAGAGAGGAAAAAAGAAATAGAAAACAAAATTAAAGAATATATTCAAGCGCTTACATCTTCACCTCGCATGAATGACCAGGTGGTTCATCACACAATCGTGCCATCGCAAGCACCCATTTTCGGTAACCCAGCCAAACCTTGGCCGCAAGTAATCAAAATGGTCATGCGGAATATAGGAATTGACCGCCTCTACGATCACCAAGCCCGGGCGATTGATCTGATCCGCGACGGAAAGCACACCGTCCTGGCTACACCCACGGCCAGTGGCAAAACATTGGTTTACAATCTGCCGGCGCTGGAAAAAATGAGTCGGCGTCATGATGCCAAAGCGCTCTATCTTTTCCCGCTTAAAGCGTTGGCCCAGGATCAGTTGCGAACATTTGAGGCAATGGCGTCTCATCTCACACCCACAGCGCCGCGCGCGGCAATCTATGATGGCGATACAACCCAATGGTTTCGTAAGCGCATCCGGGAAAACCCACCCAATGTTATCCTGACCAATCCGGAAATGATGCATCTTTCTTTGTTAGCTTATCACAACAAATGGGCTTCCTTTTTGGCGCGTCTTGAAATGGTGGTTGTGGATGAGGTGCATACCTATCGCGGTGTTATGGGCGCTAACATGGCGCAGGTGTTCAGACGCCTGCGGCGCTTATGCGATTATTACGGAGCCAGGCCGGTATGGGTATTTTGTTCCGCAACGGTTTCCAATCCTGCGGAACTTGCGACTCAGCTTACCGGTTTTGATATCAACGCGGTCACGCAAAATGGCGCGCCTCGCGGCCGCCGCCATTTGGTGTTTATCAATCCCTTTGATGGGGCTGCGCAGACATCTATTTTACTTCTTAAAGCCGCCCTGCATCGCCGTTTGCGCACGATTGTTTACACCCAATCGCGCAAATTGACGGAGTTAATCGCCCTTTGGGCCGGCAGTCGGTCAGGACGTTTTGCCCACCAGATCAGTGCCTATCGCGCCGGTTTTCTTCCTGGAGAACGACGAGAGATTGAAGCCAAACTGGCATCCGGGGAACTTCTGGCCGTGATCTCCACCAGTGCGCTTGAATTGGGTATTGATATCGGCGATCTGGACCTTTGCATTTTAGTCGGCTACCCAGGCACCGTGGTGTCTACATGGCAGCGCGGCGGACGAGTGGGACGCAACGGGCAGGATTCCGCTTTGGCGCTGATCGCCGGCGAAGACGCCCTGGATCAGTATTTCATGAAATATCCGCAAGAGTTGCTTGAACGCGAGTCCGAGGCCGCCGTGGTCAATCCGTCTAATCCTGAAATTTTGGCTAAACATCTGATTTGCGCCGCAGCCGAACTTCCGCTCAAAATGGATGAACCGTTTCTAAACGATGCAGCAGCAAAAAAAGCGGCCGTTCTTATGGAAAAAGCGGGCAGTTTGCTTAAAAGCGCTGACGGACTGGAATTTTACGCCGCCCGGCGCAGACCCCACTGGGATGTCAATCTTCGCGGAACAGGCCATCGGTTTAATATCGTATGTAGCAAAACCGGCCAAAACAGGGGTGAAATCGACGGTTTCCGTGCGTTTAAAGAGACGCATCCGGGGGCTGTTTACCTTCATCGAGGAAACACCTATTTAGTGGAAACCCTGGATTTGAATACACATACTGCCAAAGTCACGCCGACGCACGTCAACTATTACACACGCTTCCGATCACATAAAGACACTGCGATCATAGAAGTTTTTGAAGAAAAACAGGTATTGGGAACCTGCGTGGGCCTCGGACGATTGAAAGTGACGGATCAGGTCACCGGTTATGAAACGATTCGTATTCGCGGCCACAAAAAAATTAACATCATTGAATTGGATCTGCCTCCCCAGGTATTTGAAACCGTGGGACTTTGGTTTAAAATTCCGCCAGAGACACAGCGTCTGACAGAAAAAAAGCAGCTCCATTTTATGGGCGCCATACATGCTTTTGAACACGCCGCCATCGGCATGTTTCCGCTCATTGTGATGACTGATCGCAACGATCTGGGCGGAATCTCCACACCGCTTCATCCCCAGGTTAAGAGCGCCGCCGTTTTCATTTATGATGCCATTCCGGGCGGTGCCGGTTTATGCCGCCAGGCGTTCAGCCGAATTCTGAATCTTTTGGAAACCACTTTCAAAGTCATCCGGCAATGCCCTTGTGAAACGGGCTGTCCCTCCTGTATCCATTCGCCCAAATGCGGATCCGGCAACCGGCCTCTTGATAAAGCGGCGGCGATCTTTTTGCTGCAACATCTTACTGACAAACAACATCCGGCAAAAATGTCGGATACGAAAAGTGCAAATGACACCAAATGCCGACCTCCTGATGAATACAGTTCCCCTCAAACGCCGTCAGACTCAATAAGGGAGAGGACAGAAGAAGGGCGTGAAAAAAAACAATCGTTTAAAAGGTTAAACATGAATCATCCGGAAAAACCTCGAACCGCTTTGAAACCCGAAAAACCTCGCCGTTTCGGTGTATTAGATCTTGAAACGCAACGCTCCGCCCAGGAAGTTGGCGGATGGCACAAAGCCGACCGTATGGGAATCAGTTGCACGGTGTTGTATGATTCCGAAAAAGAGCGCTATTTTGAATTTTTGGAATCCCAAACGCCCCAGTTGATCACCCGCCTCACAGAACTGGACCTGGTGATCGGTTTCAATATCAAACGGTTTGATTACCTGGTGCTGCGGGGATGCAGCGACTTTGACTTTGGCAGACTGCCCACCCTGGATATACTTCAAGAAGTTCATCGTCAGCTTGGCTTTCGGCTTTCATTGGACAACCTCGTCACCGTAACCCTGGGTGTCAAAAAAAGCGCTGATGGCCTTCAGGCCCTGCGCTGGTGGCAACAGGGCCGTATTCGTGAAATTATCGATTATTGCCGACGAGATGTGGAGATCACCAAAGATCTTTATTTATTCGGACAGCAAAATGGCTACCTGCTTTTTAAAAATAAAGCGCAGAAGAAAGTGCGTGTTCCGGTGAATTGGTAACTATGCTAATCCAATTTTGGTTTTTCCAAAATAAAGGAGTGCAAACTTCAGTTTGCGTGTACCACCAAGAAAAACCAAAATTGGAATACTATATATTTCCAGTTCGCAGTTCCACCGTAAGGCGGGAATAAGAGCCGCCTTACGGAGGAACTACGAACTGTTAACCGAAAAATGGAAGATGCCGAATCGTAGCTAAAATCTCTAACTGCCAGATATTTTATCCAACGTCAGTTTGATCAGTTGCATCATATTTTTATGAACATAGTCGTATGTGCGCTGATCTTTTTTGCCAATATCCGTAAAATAGCGGTTGCATATTTTTTTGGCGCTGTCATCCCATGCAAAGGTGTAGCCCTGTTTTACGACGTTATCTCCATCCTGATATGCCTTGGCAGAATCATAATCCCTGCGACCGTGCGCCCAGTTAATAATATGGGAATAGTAAAGCAAGGCGCGATCCAGCAATACATATAAAAATTGAATGTTGGTGTTCGGCCCCATAATCACCTGCCACCCACCCAGCTTTAAGCCGACCACTTTGGCTTTGGTCATGCGTTCGCCGCCGAAAAACGCCGAACCGGCCCCTGCCGCGCTGCCGATGGCCGTGAAGATGCCAAAGGTCAGGCCGGACGCAGCCACATCCAGTGCGGCTCCCAGGACACCGCCGGCCACGGCGGCAGCCGTGGTCAATTGTCCCGGGGTGAGCCCCAGCAACTGCCAGGTGCGGTTGGCAAACAAGTCTTCATTCAGAATTGATTGATTCGGCAAATCATAGTTGAAAATATTGTGCTTAAATAATTTCCTGATTTTGGAATGGGTCTTTTTTTCAATCTTGCCAATTTCAATTTTATACTGTTCCTTCAACTTAACGCGGATAGATTCCATTTGAGATTCAGACGTGCAATTTTTGTTGATTTTATACATCAGGCTATTTTGCAGCAGTTCGCATATCAGTTCGGCTGTTCGATGGTTACGCCGTTCCCAATCGCGTTTAAAAGCACTGATCACCATTTCCAAAGAGGGTTGCCAAACCTGCTCAACGCTCTTGAGACTGTCAAGCAGCGCGATGCGTTCCGAGTAAGTCGCTTTTTGGGCATTAAACACGCGAATGGAATTGAAATGTTTGATAAACTCGCTTTTCCAGGTGTCTAAATAAAGGGTTTCATCTTCTTTGCAGTTAATAATCGCCATGCGCGGGCGGCCGGTTAGCCGTAAAAGCTCCATTTCGGCCTTATCCGCCTTGCGCAAGGGGCGGGAACCGTCAACAACATCAGAATACCTGACCTATAGGAAAATAATATGGGACCAAAAATTCATTCTAACCAGATTATTTTATCAAATAGTACTGCAGTTTAATATCAGTACCTGGAAATATGGTTTCCGTTTCATTCAATTTTTCCATTAACTTTTTGACAGCATCGTCATTTCGCAAAGTTGTCATTCTCCGCTCACATTTTTTACTGCCGATCAGAGTCCCCCTTTCGGCTAACTCCATTTCGAT
>JAOZRC010000327.1 GCA_029940345.1 Desulfobacterales bacterium | reverse complement strand
TATACTGATTCGATTTTGGGCTACTAACACAAGCTGGGACACTAATGTAACGCGGAAAGCTGTTCCGCGTCGTCCATAGCCGCTTTGAGGTTGAAAAAGCGGAACGGCTTTCCGCTCTACATTTGTCCCGCCTTAAGTTGGTAGCCAAAAGTGTTATTCGCATTATACAAAATAGCTCTGAAGTATTCCGGTTGACTTTCGAATTCCGGCATTTTCAAATCATTTGACCGGTAATACTTTAAGATTTTTTGCAGTCCCCGACCTACTTTATCCGCCAGTTTGTAGTCTTTCAGCATTTGGGCAATGATCGGATTGCGATAATAGGATATTCCGAAAAGAGCTCTTTGGAGTGTGAGTGTATTGGGAAGCCGCCCGGGTGAAAAAACCTCCAGGCGGTCGGAAAAAAGATTTATTCGAATTTTTTGTCCGAAAACAGACCAATCCCGATGCATGAAGGCATTGACGATTAGCTCTCGGAGTGCGAAAGGTTCGTAATCGGGTTGATCGTTTCTAATTAATTCGGATTGATCAAATTTCGGTCTGACTCGTGAGTTTAATTTTACAAACTTGATGGCGGCGTTGACCATAAACGGGATATCACTTTCTTCGGCTTTATAATCGAGTATCTCTGATGTAACATCCTGGCCTTTAAAGCAGTTTAGCTCAATTCCGGCCTGGGGCAAAAAACGAGTGATATGATTCCCAAAAAACAGCAAACCGACGATAGTCAAATGGCCATTCTCATCCATAAGCTGTAAATTATAGCATAATTTATCAATTTCATCTTCATCAAATTCAATATCCCGATACCTGTTACAATATAAACGCAATTTCAGGACATCCAAATCTTTTTCAGAAGTTCCGTGAATACTCGACACTTCTATATGAAGCTGTGAGCCATTTTGAAAAAGCCTGGACAACTCCTCGGTAGTCGGTTCAATGGAAACAGATCCGGCTCGGATGTAATACTTATTGGTAGTTCTGACTTTATAGGGTTTATATTTCCCCTTATCCACCTTTATCCTTAGAACTTTGTGGGCATCACAGGATACAACCGCTAATTCAGGAATAAGCGAAGGAATAATATTATTGCGACTGATATTAATGATTTTTTCCCCGATTTTACTATTTGGGATGCCCGTAATCACACCACTATCCTCAACACCGATAAAGATATCACCGCCGGACATGTTGGCAAATGCAACAATTTCTTTGGCTAAACTATCATTGTGGAAACCAGCCGATTTAAATTCGACCTTGGAGTCCTCCCCATTGGCAATCTTGTTTTTTAGATCAGAAAATTGCATTATACTTTTAGCGGTGTGTGACTCTCAAGTTTTTCCCACTCTACATTGATAATATTTCTTGCTTTGACGCCAAATTCAACACCGATTAAAAAAATGGTGAAGTCAGAATGATTATGAGACAGATACTTTTGATAATATTTTTTGGTTTTGATCTGTTTTAAGGCCTTTCCCTTTTCCTTGTCCGAAGAAAGCACCTTAAATTGAATCAGATAAATATTATTTTCCAATTTGACGGTTAAATCAATACGTCCTGTATTGGTCGGTTCCTCCGGTTTTACATCAAGGCCTAGTGCGGCGAAGCAGCAATAGAAAATCGAAGCATAATACCCCTCGTATTTGTCCATGTCGTTTTTAATATACCAATGGTAGGGAATTGATGCGAATAGAGAATGGAACGCCGTTTTAAGTTTGCCGATATCCGCTTGCAATAATGATTCATATAGTAAGATTTGGCTATCTTCTTTGACTGAACTATCCTGAACCAAATAATGAAGGATATAATCGGTCAGGCTCATCCTGACTTCCAAATTGGGAAATATAAGTTCGTATACCTTTCTGGCTCCCACTTTTTTGATGCTGGCAATTGTCAAATAGCCGGTTTGAAACAGCAATGTTTCCAATTCTATTTTATCGACATCAAAACTGTTCAATAGTGATTCGGCAGCTTTAATATTTTCCAGTTTAGGTATAAAAAATTTCTGCTCTTGTATCAGTTTGATGAGAAAAGAAGGAGTTGCGGTTTCAAACCAATAATTGCCAAATTCATTATGCCGTAAGTAAAGTAAAATATCAAAGGGATTGTAAACGCTCTCTCCCCTGAAATTATAACCATTGTACCATAATTTTAATTGTTTAAAATCCGTATCTTTAAGCCGGTCGCGAAAGATGGATTTAATATCAGATTCCAAATAGCCGCAAATCGCAGCATAATCCGGATCAATGGTGATATCTTCCAAATTGTTCAAACCGCTGAAAAGACTGACTTTGGAAAATTTGCTCACACCTGTAAAAAAAACAAATTTTAAATAGCTATCGCAGTCTTTGATAACCGAATACAAATTTTTCAGACCGTCGCGCAACTCTATGGCAATCTCTTTGCAGGTGATATGATCAAGAATGGGTTTATCATATTCATCTATTAGAATAACGACCTGTTGCTGATATTTGACAAATATTTTTTGAATTAATTCATAAAATTGGCCGGATAAGGACAGATATTCCAAATCGACGCCGAATTTTTTTTTATTGGCATTTATAATTTCTTCTACTTTGATATCCAAGCTTTGACGGTCCAGAACCATACCGGCGGCAAAACTGATATGAATAACCGGATATTTTTGTGACCAATCCCAACTATTTTCTAGGAAAAGACCGTTAAAATATTCTCTCTCACCTAAAAAAGCCTGTTTCAAAGTATCAATAAATAAACTTTTGCCAAAGCGTCGGGGACGAGCCAGGAAATAGTATTTGCCATTATCGACCAGTTTTTTTACGAATTGGGTTTTATCGACATAATAGCCATAAGCCAATCTGATTTCTTTAAAAGTCGATATGCCGATGGGTAATTTTTTCACAATGACAAGCGCCTAAAATTCATGCTTTAACAAATGTTGAACAATTTCTGTTTTAAATTCGTAAAATACTAACTTGATATTGGCTTCATAAGCTCTCATACTGCCCTCTATTGTCCCTTCCAGCCGTGCTACTCTTTGTTCCACGTCTCCTATGCGGGATTCCATTTTTTCCAACTTTCGTTCTATCTTTCGATCCAGCTTATCCATTTCGGGTTTCATCGCCTCTCTTACCGCAAGCTGGAAACCTTCCCTGGTGATCGTCTCAATCCTGCCATCTTTGATTCCTTCTTCAAGTATTTGTTGTATTTATTTACAGCACATCAGCAAACTGCGGCTTAAGTTTTTGAAATATCAATGCCCCAATGACAAAAGTTGTTCCCGCAAAACACCAGAAATAGAGGGTTTGATACGGATGATGCCAAAAAAATTTAAAGTAAATAAAAGATTCGCGGTATCCTTGGACAATATAAAACATCGGATTGAGTTTGATAAATTTATGGATCCCGGCGGGCATCATGTTAAGGTCCCAGAAAATCGGCGTTGCCCAAAAACCCACTTGTAAAATCACACTGACAACCTGACCGGTATCACGAATAAAAGCATTCAAGGCCGCAACAATCCATCCGATTCCAAGCGCCAAAACGCACATACAGAGCAAATAGTACAAAAATTGGAGATAATATAAACTGAACGGCATCCTTTGAAAAAGAAGCAAGCCTATCAGGACACACAGGAAGACAGAGTGGGTGATGAGATACGAAACCATTTTTATAATAGGCAAAATTTGCGATGGAAAAATGGTTTTTTTAATTAAATTGCTGCTTCCGATCACTACACCGGAAGATCCGTTGACGATATCCGAAAAAACGAACCATATTGACATCCCAGTCGCCATCCATACCACAAATGGGACTCCATTGGTCGGTTGAATGCGGAAACCTACACTAAAAACAAACCAATAAACAAAAATCATCACCATAGGATGAATGAATGTCCAGATAAATCCTAAAAACGATCCCACATATTGGGTGGCCACTTCCCGTTTGGCCATGGAGAAAATCAGATTTCTTTGGATATATATCAATCTGATGAAATTAATAAAACTTCTTTTCAGCAAGATCATTCCTCTTTTTTATTCTGGTGCGATAATCTTTATACGTCCTTGCCAAACCGGTGCGCAAACTGATTTTTGCTTGCCAGCCGAGTCCATTTAGTCTGGAAACATCCAATATTTTCCGGGGCGTCCCATCCGGTTTGGTCTGATCCCAGATAATTTCACCTTCATATTTTACAATATCAGCCACTATTTTAGCGGTTGCTTTCAACGTCTGATCTTTACCGCAGCCAATGTTTACAAACGGCGCACAGTCATCCCCAATCAGATCGTCAAATCGCGCATCATTCAGTTTCATCAGAAAAATACACGCTTTAGCCAAATCATCAGAATGCAAAAACTCACGATAAGGAGTTCCGGAACCCCAAAGACGAACCCCCGATACGGACTGCTCTATTCGTTTGGCATCGCAGTTAATAGTTGCGGGCGGTTTAAAACCGGCAGCCATCGTTATTTTAATCAAATCGGCCAGTTGCTTTACAGGAATAAATCCGTAAAGCGCCTGTTCTTCCAAAATCGTCTCCCAGTCACCCTTGGAAGCCAATTTTGCCAGGTGAAATTTACGAATAAAAGCCGGAAGAACATGTGAGTTCTTCAAGTCGTAATTGTCATTCGGGCCATATAGATTCGTTGGCATAACACTTAGAAAACGCATGCCGTGTTGACGATTAAAGGCTTCACACAGTTTGATCCCGGCGATTTTGGCAATCGCATAAGGTTCATTGGATGGTTCCAAAGGTCCGGTTAAAAGATATTTTTCTTTTAATGGTTGCTGCGCCAACTTTGGATAAATGCATGAACTTCCTAAAAAAAGCAGACGTTGAACACCATGCTGCCAAGCCGCTTGGATAACACTATTTTGAATCTTGAGGTTGGTTAACAGGAAATCCTTCGGAAAGGTCGCATTCGCCCTTATGCCGCCCACTTTGGCTGCTGCAAGAAAAACATATTGCGGCTTTTCAGTCTCAAAAAATGAATTCACCGCCCCCGTATCTTCCAGGTTCAGTTCTGCATGCGTGCGGACAACGATATTTAGATAACCGTCAGATTCTAAATTCCGGTATAAGGCCGAACCGACAAGTCCCCTGTGACCAGCGACATAGATGACGGCTTTTTTGTTTAGCCCTTTCAATTTCTACATATCCGCTTCACAACTGGTAGGAACCGACAAACCGTTGCGTTTCCAAATACCTTCACGCGCCGTTTCATTGAGATCATTCACCATCATATCGAACACCATGGTTTCAAATGTGATTTCGGGCATCCAACCGAGTTGACGATTCGCTTTGCCCGGATCACCCAGCAAGGTTTTCACTTCGGTGGGCCGAAAATAACGCGGATCAACGGAAACGACAACCTCATCTTTTGCGAATCGGCGGGGGTTGATATGGCACTCATATTTAGCCACCAAAGGCGAAGGTTGAATGGATACAATAATGCCCTTTTCATCAATCCCGCTACCTTTCCACGCCAATTTGACGCCAATTTCGGCAAACGCGTATTCACAAAATTCTTTGACGGAGTGTTGCTCTCCGGTTGCAATCACAAAATCATCCGGTCGCTCTTGTTGCAGGATCATCCATTGCGCCCGCACAAAATCTTTGGCATGCCCCCAGTCCCTTAATGAATTCAAATTGCCTAAAAACAGTTTATCTTGCAACCCCAGCGCAATACGCGCCACTGCACGCGTAATTTTACGGGTGACAAACGTTTCCCCTCGTATGGGAGACTCATGGTTAAACAAGATGCCGTTGCAAGCAAACATGTTATAGGCTTCCCTATAGTTCACCGTACACCAGTACGCATAAAGCTTTGCGCATGCGTACGGAGAACGTGGATAAAAAGGCGTCATTTCTGTTTGCGGCGTTTCTAATACCTTACCAAAAAGCTCCGAAGTGGAAGCCTGATAAAAACGTGTTTTGCCTTCAAGGCCCAATAGCCGAATCGCTTCTAGCAACCGCAAAGCACCTAAAGCATCCACATTAGCGGTGTATTCCGGCATTTCAAAAGACACCTGCACATGACTTTGCGCCGCCAGGTTATAAACTTCGTCGGGCCTCACTTCCTCAACGATTCGTATCAAATTGGCAGCATCCGTCAAATCACCATAATGAAGCGCAAAACGCACATTTTCTTCATGGGGGTCTTTATACAGATGATCGACACGCGCGGTATTAAAAGAGGAAGCACGCCGCTTGATGCCATGCACTTCATACCCTTTACCAAGTAAAAAATCGGCCAAATAGGCACCATCCTGACCGGTGGCACCTGTAATTAACGCTTTTTTCATAATGGTCTTTTTTGGATACCATTGTCTGAATTATAATTTTTGGGATTGAATGATTTCAACCTGTGCGGTTGCTATCAAATGTAGGGTGGGCAACGTTTTATCACTC
>JAOZRC010000326.1 GCA_029940345.1 Desulfobacterales bacterium | reverse complement strand
GTTAAAAATAACTTCGATGTGCAATTCATTCAGAGTCCCATCAGGACGGCATATTGGTAGTATAATTGCGCATATTTCGTTATTGCTACAAACATGCCGTCCCGATGGGACTCTGATGGAATTTAGCCAATTGTGCTACAAATATGCCGTCCCGATGGGACTCTGATGGAATTTAGCCAATTGTGCTACAAATATGCCGCCCCGATGGGACTCTGACGGAATTTAGCCGATTGTGCTACAAACATGCCGTCCCGATAGGACTCCGACGGAATTTAGGCCAATTGTGCTACAAACATGCCGCTCCCACGGAGCTTATTTTGCATTGTCGAGTGGGACATTCCTTAAAATCCTTTACTTCTCGACAATTTATGCAGTTATCCGCAATCCGTGTTCAGTTCTGGTTTTTTCAAATGAAAATCAGTTGCCAGTTGAAAATTATGGGCAACCTTGAAAATAGTTTTTTCATTAAAATGGTTGCTGAGTATCTGGAGTCCGATGGGCATTCCTTTGTCAGAAAACCCGCATGGTGTCGACATACCCGGGATTCCCGCTAAATTGGCTGACAGTGTGAATATATCGCCAAGATACATTTGTAGTGGGTCTTCGGTCATTACTCCCATCGGACACGCCGGTGTCGGCGCGACGGGTGCGATAATCACATCACACTTTTCAAACGCTTTTTTTAAATCATCTATAATCAGGGTGCGCACTTGGGAGGCCTTTTTATAATAAGCGTCATAATAGCCTGCGGAAAGGGAGTATGTGCCTAAAAGGATGCGGCGTTGCACTTCGGCGCCGAATCCCTTAGAACGCGTGGCTCGCTGCATCTCGGCAAGACCGGTCATAGTCGTATCCCGCAAGCCATATTTGACGCCATCATAGCGCGCCAGATTGGAACTGGCTTCACATGGCGCGATCACATAATAGGCGGCCACCGCATGGCGGGTGAGCGGTAAAGTGACTTCAACACATTGCGCCCCTAATGTTTCCAATACATCAATCGCTTTTCGGACCGCCTGGGCAACGCTGTCATCAACTCCTTCGGTAGTCTGATATTCACGGGGAATTCCAAGTTTAACGCCTGCCAGACCTCCTCGCGGGATTGCGCTGTAGTCATCCGGTGCCGGCGCAGGCGCCGAAGTGGAATCCTGCGCGTCATAGCCGGCAATGGCATTCATCAGAAGCGCACAATCGGCAGCATTTTTTGCAAGCGGGCCGATCTGATCCAAAGATGATGCGAAGGCCACCAGTCCGAAACGTGAAATGCGGCCATACGTGGGTTTCAGGCCGACAATGCCGCAATGGGAGGCCGGTTGGCGAACGGAACCGCCGGTATCCGAGCCAAGCGCTCCCAAACACATATCCGCTGCCACAGCCGCTGCTGAACCACCGGATGACCCCCCTGGAATGAAATTTAAATCCCATGGATTATGCGTTATCTGGATTCCTGAATTTTCAGTGGATGACCCCATTGCAAATTCATCCATGTTGGTTTTGCCTACGATAACGGCACCGGCTTTTTTAAGCTGTTTGATAACAAACGCATCATACGGCGGGATAAAATTTTCAAGAATACGTGAAGCGCAGGTTGTGCGCAATCCTTGGGTGCATATCAAATCTTTTATCGCTATGGGGATACCGGTCAGAGGCGTTATATGCCCTTTAGCGATCATCCGGTCCGCCTGTTGCGCCATTGAAAGCGCCATTTCATCGGCAACGGTGATAAAAGCGCCGATTTCATCATCAAGCGCGGTGATACGTTCAAGAACAGCGCTGGTTAATTCTTCGGAAGAGATTTTATTTTTTTTCAGAAGCGTGTGGGCTTCTGCGATCGTTAATTCATATAGTTTCATTTTTTAAGGTGCCATTTAATTTTTTTTCATTTTAAAGGGGGGGAAACATCGTTACAATATTTAAACCTAAAGAATTTTAGGCACTATGAAACATCCCTCCTCTTGTGCCGGTGCGTTGGCCAAGGCCGTATCCTGTTTAAGAGATGTCTGTTTAATATCTTCACGGAACGCATTGATCCTGAGAGTGGCATGTGAAGTTGGTTTAATCCCTTGGGTGTCAACCTGATTTAATGTATTGACATATTCCAAGATCGTCGTTATCTGACCCGCAAATTGGTCGATGACATCATCGGGTAATTCAAGACGCGCCAGCGCCGCAACATTTAAAACCTCATCTTTGGTAATCTTCATTATTGTTTTTCCTAATCTGTTTGAAGCAAAATTGTGCTGTAATTGTCTTTTTTCAGCCGACGGATAAGAGGGGCCGCTTCTGATTTACTATCAAAATGTCCGATGCGAATACGGTGCCAAATTCCTTTACCGGGAACTTGGCTCATAATGCTATATACCGAATAATTTTTAGTTTTAAGTTTGTTCATCATCAGGTTGGCGGCGTTTAAATCCTGCACTGAAGCCACCTGGATCGTATATTTATGTCCGGCGTCAGAGGAAACTTCACTTGCTGGTGGTTTTGTCACAGGCAGTTTTGGCATCCGGTTTTCCGTCGATTTTATCCGGTCTTGAATTTCGCTTTTGGAAGCGGCCTTAGTTGAATGTTCCTTGGCGGGCGGATCAAACGCTTCGAGCGGTATAGGGATTGATTCTTTACGATCTTTTAATTTGTCATAAAAAACAAGCGCTGTTTTACCGTTTTTCCCGTCGACTGCGAAAAAACGTTTCAGTTCTCTATCAAGATGATCCTGACGCAGCCGAATCAATTCGGCCTGGAGTTTGTCAATATCAAACTCAATTGGTGCCAGGCCACGGCCCACCAACACCCCCAGTGTAAACCATCCGCCTGAAATAACAAAAAAGAGAATAAACCATCGCAGCACACCATAGCGGAACATCAAAGATGCAGGGTGGAATTCAGAATTTGAATTTTGAGTTTTTGGGGCCATCATTTAGCCACATATCCGATTTTGATGGATTTTTTAACATCCCGGGATCAAACTATATTTTGACGCATTATCATAAGTGTTTCGCCTGGTTTGGACGACGGACGCGCTGTTTAGCCTAAGACGGTGCCATCATTACTGATGTTCAAAAGCGGCTATCGAATCATCGGTCGGGCAAAGTGTGTCTCTTAGAGCCTGTTTGAAAAGCCTTAAATCGGCTGCAAAAGCGTGAGAACGGTTCTGATTTCCGCAAATTTAAGGGAAATAGGCTGGCTATTACCATAAAATTTGCGAAAATCAGCCCTCGTTCTCACACTTTTTCGCTTCGATCACGACTTTCCAAACAGGCTCTTAGGAACGAGGACGAAATAATTTCCCCATTCCTTACATTCTTTCAGGGGCTGAAACACCCAAAAGTGCCAGTCCGTTGCGGATGACAATCTTCACTGCCGCGATTAAATATAAGCGTCCGCAAGCCAATGCTGCGTCATCAACCAATACTCGATGTTTATTGTAGTAAGAATGAAAAGTGGCGGCCAATTCCATCAAATAGAAGGTGATACGGTGCGGCGCCATTGTTTCGGCGCTATGCTGAACAACTTCGGGAAACCGGGCAAGCAGTTTGATTATCCGAATTTCTTCGCCTGTTGTCAGACGGCTGATGGCCAGGTTATCTCGATCGGTCAGTTTAAGGCCCAGTTTACGGGCTTTGCTAGCGATGCTGGCGATGCGGGCATGCACATATTGAACATAGTAGACCGGATTATTATTGGTTTGCTGCTTGGCCAGTTCCAAATCAAAATCAAGCGGACTGTCATAATGACGCGTTAAGAAAAGAAAACGCGCCGCGTCCTGGCCCACTTCATTGATCACCTCCTGCAAGGTGACAAATTCACCTGCACGCGTTGACATGGCCACCGGTTCTCCGTCACGCAACAGATTGACCAATTTAACCAGGATAACGTTGAATTGATCGCGTTTATGGCCCGAAGCTTCAACAGAGGCGGTCAAACGGGCGCAATAACCGTGGTGATCAGCACCCCATACATCAATGAGGCGGTCAAAGCCGCGTTCAAATTTGTCCAGGTGATAGGCGATATCGGATGCGAAATAGGTGGTCAGGCCGTTTTTACGAACGACAACGCGATCTTTTTCATCGCCGAAAGCGGTTGTTTTGAACCATAAGGCGCCATCCTTGGCATAGATCAGCCCCTTTTTACGGAAATCTTTCAAAACCGCATTGACTTTGCCGGAATCATAAAGGCTCTGTTCACTGAACCAGTTATCAAATGATATGCCAAAGGCTCGCAGGTCCTGCCGAATTCCGGCGATAATTTTTGCGGCGGCCTGACGGGCGCACAAAGCGATGGCTTCCTGTTCTTCAACAGACGTTAGCCGATCACCTTCACGCAAACCGATTTCGGCGGCCAAGTCTTTAATATAGTCACCTTTATAGCAATCATCGGGAAAATCGTTTTTTTCTCCTTGGGATGCCAGGTAACGCAAAAAGACCGATTTACCCAACGTATTGATCTGGCGTCCGGAATCATTAATGTAATACTCTTTTTCAACCTGGTAGCCTGAAAAGGATAAAATATTGGCGACGCTGTCGCCCACGGCGGCGCCTCGCCCATGCCCCACATGCAATGGGCCGGTGGGATTGGCACTGACAAACTCCACTTGAACTTTTTGGTTGCGGCCGATGTCAGATGCCCCATATTGCCTGTCCGCCGTGTGGATGATATCCGGGATCGAATGCCAGGCAGTCGGCTGGATAAAGAAATTGATAAATCCGGGCCCGGCAATCTCGGTTTTGGCGATAAGCACGCCGTTGTCATCCAAATATTTAATCACCGTTTCAGCAATTTTTCGCGGTGCCATTTTTTGGACAGATGCCGCTGTCATTGCAAAATTGGCCGCAAAATCACCGTGGGCGTCTGTCTTCGTTTCTTCGACAGAAAATGGCAGAATTGTCGAGGATCGTAATTCACCTTGCTCATACGCTTTTAGCGCCGCCAGTTGAATTAAAGTCTTTATTTTATGTTTCATTTGCTTTAGAATTAAATATGTTTATGATATTGTCATACTATTATTTTTTTATTGACCTGCAATAAAATGTCCACGTACGATCTCAAATTTTCCCATTAATAATTGCTTTTCAGTTTTAAGTCAAGATACTTTGCGTTTGGCAGGAAACCCGGCGTTAATGCATGAATATGAACCTGAATCCTTCTCAATTTTTGATAAATATATTTAATCCGCGTTCATAAAGGGTTAAAACAGAGGAAATGACGATGCTGCTTTATGATATAATTAAGGATATGCCAGTGTTTGAAAAATTTTCAGAACGGGAAAAACGAATATTTTCAAATATGGACCATTCTTTTTTGGCATTTAATAAAGGGGACCGGATTATTACGGAGGGTGGCATGTTTTCTTCCCTATACGTAATTATTAAAGGAAATGTTCTTATCACGAAAACAGACTTTCAGGCTCCGATCGGGCGACTGGGGGCCGGGCAGATATTTGGCGAGATGTCCTTTTTGTCTGATAAACCACGCTACAGCAATGTCATCGCGGCTGAAAGAGTTTTTGTTCTGAAAATGGATAAATCATCTTTCCATAATGTCGATCCGGTGATTAAAGAAAAATTTATCAATTACCTGATCGAATTACTGATCAGGCGTCTTGATGGTATGAACGACATTTTGCTTTCCATGGCCAATTTCGCCCGGGGCCATTTATTACCTTAGGAACCCGGATTAAATAAATTCTGATTATAGATTATAACGGATTTGGGGGGAGGTTTTGCCGCAGAGCGGCAATGTGATATAGCTTGGGGTTTCAACCCCAAGTCAGTGTTAATATTTATTTTGCGCCCTGAAGGGGCGCGGGATGAAAAATATTTTCAGGATTAATCATACCACGCCCCTTCAGGGCGTAATCATTACCATTCACAGACCTGTGGTTGAAACCACAGGCTATATTACCTGACCTCTTCGAGGTAAAAATTAGTAATTTATCAGGTGTGTTATTATCCCCCCAAAATCCGTTATAATCAGAATAAATTGAACAGAAATTGGGCATCCTTCATTTGCCAGTTAACAATTTAAGTTGTCATAAAGGAGTACGAAAATCATTTTTCGTAATGTTCGTCAGGCTTCGGTGCGAAAAGTGATTTCCGCAAAACAAAAAGGGCTACATTTTCACTACAATAGCGAAAACATAGCCTATAAAAAAATTATAACCTACTGATTTTAATGGTACGCCCGGCAAGATTCGAACTTGCGACCTACGGATTCGTAGTCCGGCACTCTATCCGCTGAGCTACGGGCGCATGTTGACTGAATAGTGAATGCTTATTAATCTAAAAAATGCTATCTGTCAATCATAACTTGTGCTTTAATGCTGAAAAATTACGGCCTGTGTAATTGAAATGAACTACCCCGCCGCAAGCGGACGGGGTATCAAAAGGTAATTTTTTTT
>JAOZRC010000325.1 GCA_029940345.1 Desulfobacterales bacterium | reverse complement strand
TACCTGCCATTTTAGAAAGGAATTGACAAATGATCATCATCGGAGAATTGATCAACGCCAGCCGCAAGGCCATCAAAGCGGCCATTGAGGCACAGGACACAGAGGCCATCAGGAAAATCGCCAAGGACCAGGCCGAGGCCGGGGCGGATTACATTGACGTGAATGCGGGCATCTTCGTAAACAAAGAGCCTGAATACCTCAAGTGGCTGGTCCGGACCGTACAAACCGTAACGGATAAGCCTTGCGCCATCGACAGCCCTGACCCAAAGGCGATTGAAGCGGCTCTGTCCGCCCACCGGGGAACGGCCATGATCAATTCTATCTCCCTGGAAAAAGAGCGCTATGAGAATCTCATGCCCATCATTGCCGGCACGGAAATGAAGGTGATTGCCCTGTGCATGAGCGATGCAGGCATGCCCCAGACCGTGGACGACCGCATGAAAATCGTCGATGAGTTGGTCAACGGCCTGCTCAAAAATAATGTAAAATTGGAAAATATCTTCGTAGACCCGCTTGTGCAGCCGGTGTCGGTAGACAACTCCTTTGGTGTGGCGTTCATCGACGCCATCGAAAAGATTGTATCGACATTTAATGGCATCCATACAGCCTGCGGGTTGAGCAACATCAGCTACGGGCTTCCTGCGCGCAAGTTAATGAACCAGACCTTCATGACCATGGCTATTGCCAAGGGCCTTGACGGTGCGATCATAAACCCATTGGACGGCCGTATGATGGCCAACATCATCACTGCCGAGGCGCTTGCCGGCAAGGACTACTTTTGTTCGAGTTATCTCGAAGCCTTCAGAGCAGGAATGCTTGACTTATAGATCGAAAGGGGGGACGTTGGTGAAAAGTTCCCGAATATTCCTGCTTGAAACTTCAAACTTTTTTCACCTGAATATCAGGAACCGGTTTTTTATTTAAATCCATTACCTGATGAGCGCCTTGAATGATGCGTTCATCATGAGAAAAGGCGATAATTGTGCCCCCGTTGCGTGCAATCGTGTTCATTGCCTGGTATACCGCTTTTTGTCCGAAGGCGTCCAGTCCTTCAGTGGGTTCATCCATAATGGCCAGTGTTCCACCGGTTATCAGCGCTCGCGCCAGCGCCAAACGTCGTCGAATCCCTAGCGAAAGATTACGACCGCCATCGGCAAGCACCGTATCCAGTCCTTGAGGCGTGCGATCAAAATACGAGTTTAAGTCCGCCTGACCAATGATCTGATTCAACGCTTCAGCGTCAATTTCAGGATTGACCAAGCACAAATTTTCACGAATCGTGGTGTTTAAAAAAGTGGGTTCCTGGGGAAAATAGATCAGTTGGCACCGCCACCAGGAGGGTGACAATTGGCGCAAATTGATACTGTCGGCCAGGATTTCTCCTCTTACGGGTTGCAACAATCCCACAATAAGTCGCGCCAACGTCGTTTTGCCGGTTCCATTGCGACCGATCACGGCCAGAATCGACCCTGGTTTCAAATCAAGCGTGACGGATTCAAACAGCGGACCGGTGCTTCCCTGATAAGAAAACGCCAGATCATTGATTTGCAAACCGCCCAGATAGCGTTTCGGCGTTAATCCGTCACTTTTTTCCTTGGGAAGCCGCATCAATGCTTTTAATTTTTCCTGGGCGGCATTGGCGCGGTGCAGCAAATAAGCCGTCTGCACCAATCGAACCACATTCTGATAAGCCCGGGATGCAAGAATGTTAGCGCCAATTAACGCGCCCACAGTCAGTTTACCGTTGACAGCCAGAACAGCGCCGGTGGCATAAAGCGCCACTGTCATCAGCAGGCTGACCGTTTGGGTAAACGACTGTGACTGTTCTTTTTTAAGTGCTAATTTCAAACGGAGATCGGTAATCATTTTTATCTGACGACGCCACAAGCGCGCCAACAAGTGGCACCCTTCAAAGGCGCGCACTGTGTCACCACTATTGACCGTTGAGATGATTAATCCCCGATGGTCTGTTATGGCCTTGCGCAAATTTTCAGTATCCTTGCGGTTGCGCAACAAAGCTAAAATGCCCGCCAAAAGTGCGCACCCCATGCCTCCCAAACCGATAAAAGCCAGCACCGGATTTAAAAAATAACAGGCTGCAATATAAAGCAGGGCAAAAGGAGCGTCTAATACAGCGGTGAGATTATTCGCTTCATACGCAGTTTGCACTTGTTGCAGCCCGCCAACCGTTTCATGCAGGTGCGCCTTGTTGATTCGGCTTAAAGCGCCAAAACGGATATGGGTCAGCGCGTTTAAGGCATCTTCAGACAATTGGGCGTCAGGGCTTGCACTCACCGGCCCCAGCATTTTGGTGCGCACCACCCGAAAAGCGAATTGCAGGGCCACCGCTATCAGCATTCCCGTAGTCAACGTCATCAACGTCCCATCGAAACCGTAACTGACATACCGGTTGAGAATGTTAATCACATACAATGGTGATGCCAAATTCAGCAAAGCGATAAAAAACGTTGCAATCAGAATTTCAGTGAAAAGCAGGGGATATTTTGTCAGGCGTCGGATTAGTTCTCGCATTTAGCCTCTTCATTGTTCGTTATCAGATGTTCGATGTTGAATGTTGAATGTTGGATGTTGGATGTTGGATGTTGGATGTTCATTGGTTCGATGTTCATAAATTCGATGTCCAAAACGCTATTTGGAAGTATGTACAAAAACGCCATTCCAATCATCCGGCGGGGGCGCTTGGATAAAGCTATCGCAGCGGTCACAGTAAAGGGCATAAAGCGCGCTCGTATTATTGCCGCGTTTTATTTCATTGAAAAGCGCTAACGCCTTTTCAAATTGCCTGGTGCGATACAGTTTCAGCGCCTGAACATATACATCCAGTTGCTTTTGAATGGCATCATTCTTTGCGGACATCAGGGTATAGATCGTAACAGGTTTTTCTTTACCTTTGACCGCAACCATATCCAATTCCTGGATAAGGTGATCAGCCGGACAATGGCTTATCATCGCATCGCTCACAACCATCGGTACGTTGTAAAAACGCGTCAGCCCCTCCAAACGGGAAGCGAGATTGACATTATCCCCCAGGATGGTGTAGTCAAACAGGTCTTTAGAACCCATATTGCCGACGCGCACCATACCGGTGTGGACACCCACACCGATGTCCACCACAAACCCGTATTTATCTTTAAATTCCAGGTTGAGTTCTTTTAGCGCCGCGTGCATCGCCAGTCCCGAACGAAGCGCCTGGGATTCGTGATCAGGCACATCCACCGGCGCATTCCAAAACGCCATGATGGCATCACCGATAAATTTATCCACCGTGCCGTCATTGCCTGTAATGATGCCGGTCATGGGCGTCAGAAAATCTTGAAGCAAATTGGTGACCTGGGTGGGGGATAATTTTTCGGATAGGTTTGAAAAACCGCGGATATCCGAAAACAGGATACTGATATTTTTTTCTTCGCCATCCAGGCTTAGGGACTCCGGTGATTTTGCAATTTGCTCAGCAACCGACTTGGATACGTACATAGAAAAAGCATCTTTGAAAAAACGCCTCTTTTTTTCGGAAATCCAGAATTTGATCAATGTGAGCAAGGAAAAGTTCATCACCAGGGAGAGGATCGGAAAAAGCGGCGAAATAAACATCCGCCATCGGCCTAACGCCAAAACGGATCCGTACCAAATCAATGCGCTGGTAAGAAGCGCCACCGGCAACACCCAGATGGCTTTCAAGCGCATAATCAATAATCCAGTGATAAAAGCGGTGAAAATGATTAAAATGATCTCAAGTCCCGGTGCCCAGTCCGGCTTAAAAAAATAATCACCGGCTAAGATATTATCTACGATTGTGGCGTGCGCTTCAACGCCCGGCAACAGGGGATCAAGAGGGGTTGGGCGAAGATCATGAAGGCCGGTTGCGGATGTGCCCACAAACACGATTTTGCCGGCCAGGCTCAGGGGCGTCAATTTGTCTTTTAACACATCACTTGCTGATATATAAGGAAACGTATGGCTTGGGCCCCTGAAATGCAGCAGTAAGCGGCCATTTTGATCAACCGGGATTGACAGATTGCCCAAACGTATCGATTCGACGCCGGCGGATGACATTTTTAACGTGCCGGCCGGCTGGTCAAGCGCGATCCATAACGCCGCCAATGCGAGGCTGGGATAAATTTGGCCCCGCCAGGTGAGCAGCAATGGCGTATTGCGAAGGATGCCGTCTTTGTCAGACATCGTGTTAATAAACCCGGAACTTTTTGCTTTCCCAGATAAAACCTGAATCGTTGGTAAAACACTTTGCGCCTTGATCAGACAGTCCTGGCAGTCAGCTGCATCGGCGGTTTTAACGATAGCCAGTTTGAGCGGATGAAGAAATGGGTTAGCGGTCTGTTGGGCGCTTTTATGAAAATAAAAGTAATTACCCATCACGAACGGCCCTTTCGCTATGATATTGCCAAGAATGCGATCATTGTCTAACAACGCCTCGGGCAGACCTGTGAATTGAACATCAACCTTCAGATCCCTTTTCAGGTTTTGCTTAAGCACGCCTAAAGAGGTGCGGTCCGATTCGGCAAATAAGAGGTCCAAAGCGATTGCCTTGGCACCGGCGTTTTGAATTTTGACCAGTAATTGGGCCACCCGGTAGCGCGGCCAGGGCCATTGTCCGAATTCGTTCAGGCTGGCTTCATCAATATCAACGATGAACGGAATTCCGGTTGTTTGGGTGCTATGCACCTTTTCTAAAAACACATCAAATAATTTACGATTCAGATATTTTAAAAAAAGGGGTTCGTAAATATACATGAATGCAATCGTGCAAGTGATCATCAGACAAACCAGGGGCAGTAACATTAGCCGTAATTTCTGAATCAGTTTTTTTAGCATTTTAATGTTCCTTGGCTCTGGACGCTCTATTTTCCCAATTTCAGATTACCTATTATTTCAAGATGTTTGGGCAAAACTTTTTTTAAGGCATAGCGCTCAAGTACGGTTTTACGCGCATTTGATTTGATTGGGGCCATAAAAGAGGGATAGTTTAAAACGCCCAGCACACGTTCGGCAATCGCCTGTGGCGCAAAAAAATCCACTAAGAAGCCGTTCACGCCATCCAGGATCACCTCTCTGACCGGCTCGGTGTCTGACGCCACCACCAAACAACCGCAGGCCATGGCTTCGATCATCGACCAGGAGAGCACAAAAGGGCGCGTCAGATAGATATGAACGTCGGATGCTTGCAGCACTTGACGATACAGTCCGTAAGGTAGGGTGCCGACAAAATGGACGCGCGCCCGATCTGATCGGTTCAATCGGATTTTTTCCAGCATCAGCGCTTTGTAACTTTGGCCAACAGGAAGCGGCGGGCCGTAGCAGACACGCTCCGAAGCCACAATAACCACATGGCATTCGATGTCAGCCGCTAAAATATATGGCAACGCTTCTATAAACTGGGGAAACCCACGATACGGCTCCATTCCCCTGGAAGCATAAGTGATAATGCGAGGCACATCGGTCAGGTCAAGGTCAGGCAACTTGAGTTTGGCATCCGGGTTTGGTTTGAACACATCCGTATCAACCCCATCGAACAGTTGGACAATTTTAGGATGGAATAGTTCGGGAAACTGGTCACGTTGCCACTGGGTGGGTGTGACACCCAAATCACATACGGCCAGGTCATTTAAGATCGGGGCATTTTTAACTCTGAGGTTGGCAGCGCGTTCAGGTGTCACAGGCTCATGGCGATCAAACCGCATGTCCGCCCCATCCGGGTTGTAATACCATTCGAGGTAACTTAAATGGCGCGCTTTGGGAAATACATCTTTCACAAACCAGGCACTGCCCCAACCTGAGTGGCCGTAAACGATATCCGGTTCAAAACCGCTTTTTTTCAGTTTCTGACACAGCTTTAACACCGCTTTCCCAATTAATAGCGGGGTTTTTAGCGCCCGCAATAGCGGGTTCCCAGGAACCGTTTTATCATCCATTTTATTATTCACATTGAACACCGCTTTAGTGACGCCGTTAATATGCCATTCCGGCCTGGGGTTTTGAGTGGCATAAATGACATGGTTGTCGGGATTCGCGCCTAAGGCGGCGGCCAAAAAACGAAATTGGGCAGGGAAATTGGGGTGAATGAATAAGATATTCATTAAATTATACTCTCGAAGGCCATAATTTGTGATTTTACAATGTAGTGTTCAGGTTTCAGTGTTCCGTGACAGCCCGGCCCTGCATGAGCGCTTCTTTCAGTTTCTGGTTAAGTTTGGCCAGTTTCTGATTTGCCATCTTTTTTGAAAGAAGACCGCTTGCCAACAGTTCTTCGTAAGTTTTGATTTCTCCTCGGATTTCTCCCTCTTTCCTTAATTTTTCCGCAACAGTCATAATAACCTCCTTTTTATCTTCATCCATAACCCGGATGAGCTTGGTCTCCGTCTCAT
>JAOZRC010000981.1 GCA_029940345.1 Desulfobacterales bacterium | reverse complement strand
GTGGAGTGTAACGGAACCCACCATTTACGGAAATACGGTGGGTTCCGTTACACTCCACCCACCCTACATCTGATAGCAGGCGCACAGGTTGACGCTTTTCAAACAGCCCCTTTGGAACGGAGATCAAATAAATCAGATATAAATTGCGCTAGTACCTGACAACCGCAGCACCCCAAGTGAAACCAGAGCCGAATGCCACCATCAGCAAAAGATCACCGCGTTGAATGGTTCCGTCATCCGTATACTCGGCTAACAACAACGGGATTGTCGCCGCGGTGGTGTTCCCGTATTTATGAATATTATACAGCACCTTATCTTGAGCGACTTCCAGTTGATTGGCCACCATCTGGTTGATGCGCATATTGGCCTGGTGTGGCAGCACCCAGTCCACATCGGTGCGACTTAGGCCAAGCTGCGCCAAAGTCGACAGGCTGACTTCGGTCATGCGGCGCACCGCATTGGAAAACAGGTTTTTGGATGAAGGCATTTCAGGATAAAACGCTTGGTTTGATTCAAAATCAGCCGGATTGTAATCGATGATCGGCCTTTTGCCAATATCAAATATTTTCATGTGAATGCCGTTTAAGGCACCCCTGCCATCAGCATGATTGTTTATCATTAAAATACGGGAGTTGTTATCCGTAGATGGAGAAATCACCACAGCCGCGGCGCCATCGCCGAAAAGAACGGTGACAGCGCGTCCCCTAACGCTATAATCCAGCGCGTTGGAATGCACTTCCGCCCCAACCAAAAGGACATTTTTATACATGCCTGATTCGATAAAGGCTTGGGCCATTTCGAGGCCGTATACAAATCCGGTGCATTGCTGGCGAATATCATAGCATGGGATATGACGCTCCGCCCACCCGAGTTTTTCCTGCAAAAAAACACCTGTTCCCGGGAAAAAGATATCCGGGCTTAATGTGGCAAAAATGATACAGTCAATTTCCTGGGCATTGATTTCCCCTTTAGCCAAGAGGTTTTCCACCGCTTTCAGTGCCAAATCCGAACACAGTTGCCCCGGTTTGGCAATGTGTCTTGTATGTATGCCGGAACGTTGTACAATCCATTCATGACTGGTGTCCAACGCTTCAGGCAAATCTTCATTTTTCACTACGTTTTCCGGAACATACATTCCGGAGGATCGAATAAAAGCGCTGTTTTTTGTTGTCATTGAAAATATCCCTTGTTTTAAAAGTAAACTGAATTACCAGTTTCGGCCCGATAGATGGCATTGCGCACCATGGGAAAAACAGGCAAATTTATGATCTGAATATTCCTTCAAATAAGAAAATAATCACAAAAGGTAAGGAACGGGGACGAAATAACTTCCCCATTCCGGAGTGCAAATGGGTAAGTTATTTTGTTCCCCATTCCTAAAACACTAAATTTAAAAATATGGGTGTCCTTAATAAGTGAAAAAATGGGCATCCTTCAAAAGAGAATCAAAGTAGTTTACACTTTTTCTATTTCGTCCCTACGGGACTTATCGTGCTTGTAAGCCTTTTTCTGTACGCACGGATTCCACAAGCCGGTAAGTGTAATAAGGTTCACCGGTTTTACGACTTTTAATCGTTGTTCTTCGGATAAACATAGCACAACTGTTGCATATAAAAAACTGCCCGTCAATACCACGAGAGCATTTTATGGCACTACATTGATCATATTTAAACTCTGAATTTTTTAACAGTCTGTTATCATAAGTATAATAATTCCCGCTTTTAGTAAAAATGACGCTTTTTATTTGATTTTGG
>JAOZRC010000324.1 GCA_029940345.1 Desulfobacterales bacterium | reverse complement strand
TTATAGAAACCTCCTCTAAATACACAATTGCAAATCTGAATCCTGACATCCTCAGAGTCGCGGAATCCACATACTTTTATGAACTGCATGACAGACTGATTCTTGCTACGGCAAAATGGCTGGGAATAAAGATTATTTCAAGTGATGGTAAATTTGATCCTGTCGAAGGCATAGATGTTGTGTGGGATTGAGATATTAAGTACTTGCCATAAATTTTCGGACATGAGACCTCCATGGCAAAACTGATGTGGCAGTGGTGAATGGAGCCAAAATCAGCGGCATTATCGGGTTCACAATTTAAGGTGAAGTTTAAAAAGAGTATCTGATCAGCACGTATCCGGCGGGCATTTGGAAATCAGAGGGCATCGCCTTTTACGTTTATCACAATGCGGACAACGGCGTGGCGCCGATTTTTCGGCTTTACAGCGAACTTTTAAAAGAGCATCTGTTCACTGTTGATGAAAATGAAATGGAGACGCTTGCCGGTGCTCCCGAAAATATCTGGAAATATGAAGGCGTCGCTTTTTACGTGAATCCCACGGACACAGGCGGCCTGCTGCCGGTCTATCGGTTGTATAACGCCAAAATAAAGAATCATCTGCTCACTACGGATGCCAATGAGAAGGACTGGCTGTCTGCAAAGCCCGGTTGGGTTTTTGAGGGCGTGGCTTATTATGTGGATGCTGCGGGGGATTGATCTGAAAAGATCGGTTTGAGGTTAAAAACTTCAAGAAATCAGGTTTTTTCAAAAAACCTGATTTCTAAAAAGTGGTAGGGCGGGCAACCGCATGATTCAACAGGTATTTATTGCTTAATAAGACGGTAAAACATAAATGCTGTTAAAAGAATTAGCTGTTGCCTGCCATTTACGAGGTGCATATTGTCAGAACCGCTGATTCACACAGATTACGCGGATTACACGGATTTTTCAGCCTGTGTGACGGCAGCCGGAGATATTGCACCCTCACGCCTGCACGCACCGGCAACGCATCCGTGAAATCGGCGCCATCCGCGTAAATCCGCGGTTCTGACGATGTTATTTTATTGATTCCAGCGGGTGTGGCAGGGTGGGTGACATCCTGATTCAACAGATATTTATTGCCTGACAAGACGGTAAAACAACTACAAGTATTTTTTATAAGAAGAGGATGATAAGAAGGGGATAAATCCTTTTCTTATGAATCCCTATTCTTATATGAAATCCATGTAGTTAGGCGGGGTTGGTGACATACTGATTCAACAGGGACGCAAAACCGCGGGCCTTGATTGTCGAAAATGCCGGACAGCCTTGATTTATAAGGTTGCCCGGCGTTTTTATTTATGCTAACATTTTTGTTGTCAAAAACGCCGATATCAAACTGATGCACTCAGATCGCATTCGGATTTAAATGCAGTTTAGGGCTGATATCGCCCCAAAAAACCATCTTGGAGGCATGACATGCAAGCTATTAAGATCAAACAACATATCGATTCTACGATTCTTCATCTTCCGGTTCCTGAAAACATCATAGGGAAAAACGTAGAAATTATTGTGCTTGTTGAATCGAATGACCCTCTTAAAAATACAATATCTGAAAGGAAACCAGGCTCGGCAAAGGGGTGGATAACCATGTCAGACGATTTTGAAGCGCCTTTGGATAATGAAATTACAGAGGGTTTCTACAAATGAAATATCTGATGGACACGCATATCTTTCTCTGGTGGATTTTAGAGAATCCGAAATTAAAAGAGCGGGTAAAGGCTATCATACGAAATAAGCATAACATTTTATATTTAAGTGCGGTGAGTACCTGGGAAATGCTTATCAAATCCGGCGCAGGAAAATTATCTTTGCCTGATTCACCTGAAACTTTTATCCGCAAACAACTTCTATTAAACGATATAAACATATTAGACATAACGCTTCAACATACTTTTGCATTAGCTGAATTGCCGCTGATTCATAAAGACCCGTTTGACAGAATTTTAATTGCTCAGGCAAAATGTGAAAATTGCACATTTATTACAAATGATACGCTGATTAAAAGTTATGATGTAAATGTGGCTGATTAGTTAAAATGGCAGGCAAAATGCCGACAAAGGTTTGTGTGAATGCGGACGTTAGGGGCGGCATTTTACCCACCCTACCACGTTGATGCCGTAGGGTGGGCAACCGCATGATAAAATTGGTATTTATTGCTGAACAACTACAAGGATTTCAGATAAGCAAGAATTTTTTATTGTTTAGGAGTCAGATGGCGGGGAAAAATCCTGGCTGTCTTGAGTCACTGTTCGTTGCCTCTTTCATTCATTTGTTTGCCAGAACAGGCAAATCATTGCATTCGATAAGCCGTTCATCAGAAGTCACAAGTTTTAACCCGTAAACAAGCGCGGTTGCGGCCAGAAATCTGTCTGCCGGGTCCTGATGCGGAAGACTGATTATACGGCTTCGGATAGCCACATCATAATTAACCGGTGCTTCTGTTAAAGAAAGCTCTCTGATAATATCCCGGATACATTCTGAAAATGGAGGTTTGAGAATAATTCTGCCTTTTTCGGCAAGAAGAAAAATTTCCCAAGCACTGATGGGAGAGAACCACAATTCATTGGAATCTTTCTTCAATTCATCCAGCACGGACGAAGACAATTTTTCGGGAAAGGACACACTCCATAAAATGATATGTGTATCAAGCAATAATTTCAAATTTTGATGGCCTCCCAATCATTTTCATTGGAAACCGGTGAGATAATATCCCCGATAATTTTCACATTATCTCTCATTGTTCCAAAATTTCGGGATTGCTTTCCTTTTTTCATATCTTCTTCATCTTTTATTTCATTATTTTTTTTAACAGAAAGATTGCTTTTTTCCGATTTGATTTTTTCCCAAAAACCAATAGGTACAATGACACTGGTTACATTGTTGTTTTCATCAGAAACATATTGAACCTGCTCCATTATGATATACCTCCATATTTTAATATCACTCCCAAACCAATATGGATTTTTGTTTCTACGGAAAATACTATTTGCATATCGCACCTGATTTCCCAAGTATCCTCAGTTTTTTCAATTTGTGGTCATGGCGGCCATCCCCTTCGCCTTTATCGGCGTGATCTGGGGACATATCTTCATGGGTCTTGATCTGTGCATGCCCAGCCTGATGGGTGCGATTTCGCTGTGCGGCATCGTGGTCAACGACTCAATCCTCGTGGTGGAGTTTATCAAAATTCGCCGACGCGCAAAACTGACCATTGCCGACGCTGCCCGTCAAGCCAGTCGGGAGCGTTTCCGCGCCGTACTGCTGACTTCGGTTACCACCATTGCCGGCCTGATTCCGCTGCTTATGGAAAAAAGCATGCAAGCCCAAATTCTCATTCCCCTGGCCGCCAGCATTGTTTTCGGTTTGATGGCCACTACGGTTCTGGTGCTTATTGTGGTGCCGTCAATGTACACGATTATGGGAGACTTGGGGCTGGCTGAGAAAATTGAGGTAGATTAAGTTATTGCGACCTGTGCGGTTGCAATAACTTTGAGTACCCTGTATTTCAATTAAAGTGTTAACTGGTAAATGAAGGATTTCGAAAAGCCGGCAAGCTGCACAACCATTTCATGGTGGATATGTTCCAAAGTCAGTGGCCTGCCCGTGTGTGTAAAGCCGACAACCTGGTGGAAGCGACCCAGGACTGGGTTCTTTCGCGCAAATGTCCGGCACCCTGAAACGCGCTGCCTTAAACCGGAAAATATGACCGACCCGAGGCAAATATCCGAATAAGGGGTGTTTTACTGCGCTTTCATCCGCCTTTCTTCGTCACGAACCTCCCTGCGCAAAAGTTTGCCCACTTTGGATTTAGGCAGCATATCTCGGAATTCGATGTATTGCGGTATTTTATAGGACGGCAGCGACTTGCGGCACCATTTTATTAACTCGTAACTTGTGACGCCTTTGATATCTTCTTTAAGAACAACGAATGCCTTGATGCGTTCCCCGGTCTTCTCATCGGGAACGCCCACCACACAGGATGCCACCACCGCATTGTGCCCCTGGAGAACCGCTTCGATTTCAGATGCCGACACCCGGTAGCCTTTGTGTTTGATGGTGTCCACGGTTCGGTCTACAAAATACAGATTGCCATCTTTATCCATGGAAACCACATCGGCCGTGCGATACCATTTTCGGCCATTCAGTTCGATAAAGGCGGACGCAGTTTCCTCGGGTTTATTAATATAACGGGTGACCATGGGTTTCGACGAGACGATCAACTCACCGGCCAGGCCCTGCGCGACCGGCGTCAGCGTGGCGGGATTGACGATTTGGACTGATTTGCTTTTAACGATTTGGCCGATGCTTTTAGGGGGATTTTCAATGTCAGTGGGGCACATAGCGACGCCGCCGCAAGTTTCCGTGGCGCCGTAGCCTTGGTAAATGGGCTTGCCAAATTTTTCGCGCCAGCGCTTGCCCACTTCCACGGGCAGAACATCTCCGGCGCTGAACCAAAAGTCAACCGAACGCATGTCATATTGGTTCAACCGGTCGTGTTCAAGGATCATCCGATAGAGTGTGGGGACGCCGATCATGGTACGCGCCCGAAACCGCCGGATAGATTCGAAAGTGGCATCTAAATTGACCTTGGGCTGAAGAATCAGAGTTCCGCCGACAAAGAGCGCAGCTAGCCCACAGGTCTGTCCCAGTACGTGAAACAGGGGCGCGGCGCCCATGATGACATTATCTTCCACCGGAAACAGGGGATCACTCACACGAATCTGCTCATCTGCGGATAGTAAAAACAGGTCGTGCGTGATGGGCACGCCTTTGGGGTGTTTGGTCGTGCCACCGGTGTATAGAATCTCCGCTATGTCGCCGCTCTTGCAGGGTTTGGGTAACGCAGCGGTTTGCCCGAAATAGGCATCCAGCATTTTTCCCATGGCGCTGGTATTTTCTTTTAAAGCGATTTTACCTTTGGGGATGATATTGAAAACAAAGCCATAAAAGCGTTTCCAAGCCGGCAGCAATTCAGCCATTTTGGTAATAATCACCTGTTTGAGTCGCGTTTGCGGAAGGACTTTTTGCACATAGCCGAAATTGGTATCAGCACAGACAATGGCTTCGGCCGCACTGTCGTTAGCAATATAAGTGATGTCGCGAGGTGTGTAAATCGGTGTTATGGGCACACACACGCCGCCGGCTTTCAGAATTCCCAGCCAGGCAACCACCCACTGGATACTGTTGGGAACATAGATAATCACGCGTTGCCCGGGTTTCAACCCGTTGTCCTGCAAAGCGACGGCAAACGCGGCGGCCAGCGTTTTAACTTTCAGATAACTGTAACGGGTTCCCAGATAGATAATAGCGGGGTGAGCGGGACGTTTATCGGCCTGCGCATCGAAAACGGCGGGGATGGTCAAATTACCCTTATTAATTATATCATTCATAGTTATCAGCGATCTCAGACTCCGAAATAGGCGGCCTTAATTTCAGGATTAGCAATCAGCTCGGCTCCGGTTCCGGAGAGCGTGAGCATACCGTTTTCAACGACATACGCCCGGTCTGCCATCGGAAGCACCGGTCGGGCAAATTGTTCACTGAGCAACACGGTAATGCCCTCTTCCCGGTTAAGCGTGACAATGGCATCCACAACGGCTTTCTGCATCATCGGGCTTAAACCCAGGAGCGGCTCGTCTAAAAGCAGCAATTTCGGACGCGCCACTAAAGCCATGCCGATAGCCAGCATCTGTTGCTCACCGCCGCTGAGAAAACCGGCTTTGCGGTTTTTCAGTTTCACGAGCGGAGGGAAAAGCGTGAAAATGAAACCTTCCATCTCCCTGATCTCCGCCCGTGTGCGTAAATAGCCGGCGATCTTGAAATTTTCCATGACACTGCTTTCCGGGAAAACCGGGTGCCTCTCTCTGGAAAGCACAATTCCCTTTTTGACCCGTTCGCTGGGCGGTGTTGTGGTAATGTCTTCACCGTTGTATAGAATAGTGCCGTATATACTGATGCGCTCGCCGCCTTTGCGCTTTTCCTTGATGCGCATGTCGATGATTAAGCCGGACAGCGTATTCATCAAAGTGGTTTTTCCGGCGCTATTAGAACCGATCAGACCCACGATTTCACCGTTCCCCACATTCAGGCTCAAACCGTTGAGCGCCAACGCGTTTTCAAAAAAAACCATTAAATTGTTTACTTCAAGCATAGTATTTTCCAGATGAGTTCAAAGCTCAGTATTTGGCTATCGGAAGCGTATTCCATTTTAGTATTATTCTTCAATCCCAAGTATTACGAGAGGTACGGCAGGCACACCTCTTCCCTGACGAATGACATTATACAATTCTCCTTCATAATATGCTACACCCGAACTCATTTGCGATTGTAATGATTTCATCGGAAGTATTTCGATGCCAACATCAATTTGATCGCCGACATAAAATGCTAA
>JAOZRC010000323.1 GCA_029940345.1 Desulfobacterales bacterium | reverse complement strand
CCCTCGCTCTCACACTTTTTCGCTTCGATCACGACTTTCCAAACAGGCTCTGAGAGTACCAAACAGGATCGTCGCAATTTTCATGATGTGAGTCATAATGACACCTCCCCTCCATAACTTTCCAGTATTTCTTTAGCTAAACGCATATATTTCAAACCGGAACGGCTCTGTTTGTCATAATAGATTACGGGCATTCGCATAATGGATGATTCTTTGATTTTGTCATCCAGTTCGATGACTGTGCCAAAGGTCTGCTCTTTATACATACGTTTCAATTTGGCAGCGATCAGTTGAGCCACCGTATTGGTGTCATCGTAACGTGTAATCAGTATTTTTGAATCGATCCGCGGATTAGTTTTTTCCTTTACCAGATTAATAAATTTTAGTGTATAATCTACACCATGTGTGGATAAATATTCACATTCACACGGAATTATAACAAGATTGGCAGATGTTAGCGTGTTTATAGAGAAAAAACCGATTGATGGCGGTGTATCAATCACAATATAATCGAATTGGTCTTTTATAAATGCCAAACGATCACGTAGGATAAACTCGAAATTTTGAATACCAAAGTATTTTTTATTCAATAACACCATGTTTTTATTGGACGGAAGCAATGATAGATTATTGTACTTGGTTTTAATAATGAAGTTGGCCAAATTAGCAGAATCTGAATTCATCACTTCATAAAAAGAGTTGGTGTTACGATAGCCTAATGAAATTGTCAGATTGGATTGAACATCGAAATCAATCAAAAGCACGCGCTTATTCAACAAAGCCAAAGATATGCCTAAGTTCAGACACGTTGTTGTTTTGGCAACGCCCCCTTTCTGGTTGCTAATGGAAATAATATTACCGGTTAATCCATTCGTGGAAGAGGGAATGGGCGGTTTAGGATTGTACTTGATCGGCGGTTCTTTTGGTGCCGGTGCGGGCCGGTATGCTGTAAACACATGTCCGCAATCGGAACAGCGGACTTTAGAACCGTTTTCCTTAATCAGCTTGTCATCTATCTTAAATTTTTTAATACAATTTTCACACATTATAATCATGGCGGAATCCTTTCGCTTTAAGGTATCAGGTGTCAGTGTTCAGGTGTCATGAAGTTGCTGCCGAACACTGAACACTTTATTGGGTTTCTTCCGAATCAATTGCATGGGCAACCGCTTCGGGCAATTCTTTTTCATTTAGTACGATATCCACCACTTTTTTTTCAATGGCATTTTCAGTCAAATTCGGATAAACACAGCATTTAATGGCTTGAGCGATTGTCAGGCCGCCGTGCTGCCTGATGTGAGCAAACCCCTCAGCGCCGTCATCACCGACTCCGCTCAACAAAATACCGATTGTGTTTTGCTGAAAAAGAAGCGCCGCAGAAGCAAAAAGATGATTCAGCGGGTCATCTGTCGGTTCACCTACTTTGAGACAGACTTCACCATGTCCGTTCATTTCAAATGTCAAGGTTTTTAAATTTGAACATACATAGCACGCCCCTTGTTCGACAATCATATTATCTTTCGCTTCAATTATTTTCCACTGCATCAATTGGTCAAAGCGCTTGACAAAACTGGTTAAAATTTTTGGTGATATTTCCTGCACAACGACAACGGCCGCCGGCAATGCCGGGGACAGTCCGGCAATAAAGCGGATAATGGTATTCGGTCCTGTCAGACTGGTGCCAATCGGAACAATATAATCCAATGGCCGGTAGCCATAGCAGTCGGCTAAATGATCTTCAACAGACCATCTGGGAATGCGCACGCGCCTTATGTTGTCAAGATTGACGCTTTGGGCTAATTTCGTGCGGTCAATAATCTGTTGCGTCGAATTGTTAATATTGGTTGAAATGGCGCCGGAAGGTTTCGGGATGAAATCCACCACACCAAGGCGAATCGCTTCAAACGTTATATAGCCATCTTCAAAAAGAGAGCTTAACACGACGACGGGAACAGGTGATTTGATCATTAAATGTCTGATGCCGGTAAGTCCGTCCATAACAGGCATATCCATGTCCAGGGTAATCACATCCGGGCGTAATTTCGGAACTTTTTCAAGACAATCCAGCCCGTTTTTAGCTGTCCCTACGACCTGGATGCAGGCGTCCTTTTCCAGGATTTGAGTGACAGCCCTGCGCATAAAGGCAGCGTCATCCACGACAAGCACTTTAACGATATCGGCCATTGCCCCTCCGAATCAAATTTCGATTATAGGTATAGATATTCATAAAATTCATTCCACTGTTACAGCTATTACAGCGATTTTAAAATTCGTTTGACAATATCTATCGGATTAGCCTCGTGAGCAATCAGCCCGGCTTTTTTCGCTTTTTGAAGCGGATCCGGAATCATACATGTGTCTGGTTTTTGGGAAATGATGGTCCCATTTTTTTCCTTAATATGACGTAAACCTTCCAAAGCGCCCACTTCCGCACCTGATAACAGAACCACCAGAACAGTGCCTTTAAACGTATCGGCGATAGAATGCAATAAATGATCAAAGCCGCGTCCTTTGGGGTTATTTTTAAGGCCGATGTAATAACTGCCGTTTGTAGGCCCCATTTGAATCGCTCCGTCCTGTACCACAAGGTCATGCGTCCCCATATAACAGCATCCCTTATTTAGCTTCCACGCGGGGAATTTTCCCGGAGAAGGATTTTTCTTGGATTGATCTCTATGCAGTGGAAGGACACGTACGACGCTTCGCTCATCAAGATACCTGGAAAACGGAACCAGAAACTCCGCCGGCATTGATTGCAAGGCAATAACCGCGCCATTCATTGTGTCTGAAAACATCGGAACAACTTTAATCAATTCACCGTAACCGCCGATTCCGGAATTTATCACGACCAAAACAGAGGAAGAAGTGCGTTTAATCTTTCCAGGGGGCGCAGACTTTTGCTGAAGCGGTTTGGCTGCTTTGCCTCTTCTATAGTTATTCACACAGGCGCGAGACGAATTTTTTACGCAATCAATCAACCGCTGTGTTTGAAGGGAAATATCATTTTTTTTCGGTTTGCCAATAAAATCAACCGCACCTAAGCGTAAGAAATCAATAATATTTACCTGGGATCGATCACTCACATTACTTACTATGACGACCGGACAGGGACTTTTAATCATAATATACTTCAGTGCGGTGCTGCCATCCATTACGGGCATATTCACATCCAATGTGATCAAATCGGGCTGAAGCGTACTGATTTTTTTTAATGCTTCCTGTCCATTCAAAGCCGTGCCGACCACCTTGATTGTTTTATCCTCTGTCAGGAGTTGAGTCAAAATTTTGCACATCATTGCCGAATCATCGACAATAAGCACCCTGGGCCGCTTTTGTAAAGATAAAGTTCCGGGAACAGCCTCAATATTTTTCTCTTTTGGTAATTTGACAATTTGGGCGGCAGATGTGCCCGATTGTATGATATCATCATCCTGGGATGCTTCCGCAGGCTCCTCACCTCCTTGTTGAAGCGCTTTTTCATCACATAAGCGCGCCGCTTCCATGAGAAGAAAATGCCATTCCCGGTTAATCGAGACGGTGGGCGCAATAACATCGCCCAAGGTTTCAAACTGCCCGCTTTCCCAGGTTACAATCTGATAAAAAGCCTCTTCACCGATTGTTTTTCCGAAAGTGGCATGAATAATATCACCGTTTTTAATAAAAATAACGCCACTTTCTGATCCTTTCCATACGCGGATTGCCATGTTAGTAATTGAAAGGCAGCACATCTGGATGATATCATTCAACTGGATATTTTTTAAGACGCCTTGGAATCCTGACTCCGCTTTATTGAAATGTTCAGTAATCAAATCTTTAAGCTCTGATACGGAAAACGGTTTTGAGATAAAATGCAGAAAACTGTTTTTTTTGAGTTCATCACGTATTTGATGATTACCATAAGCAGACATCAGGATAACACTGGTCTGAGGATATTTCGCCTGAATCTTAGATAATAATTGCAACCCTGACACTCTTGGCATTTTTATATCTGAAACAACCAGATCAATCGTTTCCAGCGCCAAAATATCAAGCGCCTTTTGGCCGTCGTAAGCCGTTAGAATTTCATGCTGGTCAAGTTCATAGGATAAATATTCAGCCATTGGTTCCAACATGCCGGGCTCGTCGTCTACAAGCAGAATTTTTCTTTTATTGCTTGTCATACTGTATCCTGAAAAAACCTAGGTCGACCATGCCTTATTTCTTCCTGAGAGGACAGGGGTTGATAAAAAAGTTGATCCTAAACAATAAAGTTGAATGTGGAGGACCTGAGTCCACGCAATCCGTTTGCACCGGTCAATGAAATATCGATGCAACTCTTATTTTAGCTTTTTTCTTTTGCTAATCAATCGTTCGATTGAAAGGTTCGTCAATTCATATACATCCAGAATTAAAGATATCCGGCCATCTCCCAGGATAGTTGCGCCTGAGAAACCGCTTTTTTCCTGTAAATAATCTTCCAAAGGTTTAATCACCACCTCATCCTGACCGATCAGCGCATCCACAACCAGCCCGATTTTTTTCAGCCCGGTGCTAACAACCACAACAAACTCTTTATTCCCACTCTCAGCATGGGATGGGATACCGAAAATTTCAGATAATCTCACCAATGGTAGTGTCATATTACGGATATGGATGACTTCCGTGCCTTCAATCGTCGTTGTATCCTTACTATAAATTCGTAGCGTTTCCTCTACAGCAGCTAATGGAATCGTGTATAATTCAGCACCGACTTTAACCAGGAGCGCAGGAATAATGGCCAAAGTAAGTGGAATTTTAATGCGGAACTGTGTATAGGCCCCCACTTTGGAATCAATTTCCAAAGTGCCATTTAATTTTTCTATGTTCTTTTTAACAACATCCATTCCAACGCCGCGTCCGGAGGTAGTTGTAACTTGTGCGGCGGTTGAAAAACCGGGTACGGTGATCAGGCCGATCAATTCTTTGTCCGCCATCAGATCCAGTTCATCGGCCCCTAGCAGATTACGTTCTATGGCGGTCGCCTTAATCTTACCCGGATCAATTCCACCGCCATCATCGGAGATTTCGATGACCACATGGTTGCTTTCATGATACGCTTTCAAAAACAGACGGCCGATTTCCGGTTTGTTCTGTCGGCGTCTTTCAGCTACCGTTTCAATGCCATGGTCCACGGCATTACGAATAATATGGATCAGCGGGTCAGACATTTCTTCTATGATCATCTTATCCAATTCGGTTTCTTCACCTTTAACTTCCAAACGAACTTGCTTATCTGAGTTATGCGTAAGATCACGCACCAAACGGGGATAGCGGTTAAATAATTGTGATATCGGCAACATACGAACACGCATCACCCCTTCCTGGAGTTCATTCGCCACTCGCCCCAAGGCAACGGTTGCTTCACTTAATCTGAACGTGATTCCTCGCACCTGTTTCATATTTTTCTGATCAAGTTTGACACTTTCCTTCAGATACTGCTGAAAGGATCTCATTTCATTATACAACTGGGAAAACCAAGCACGGCTAACGACCAGTTCGCCCACCTGATTGATCAGGGCGTCAATTTTTTTGGCATCCACCCGAATGCTTTTTTTCGTAATGGTCTCCATCGTGCTGTCAACCTTTTGAGCGGTCGCCTGAGTGGACGCAGGCGCTTTTTTCTGAATAGTTCGCTTGGAGGCAGCTTTACGTTTTGGTGTTCTAAACGCCGGCTGTTTTATTTTTTTCTGGTCGCTTTTTGCTTTAATTTGTTCGTTAGATATAGGTTTCAGAGAGGATTCAGCTGATTTCACGGAAGATTTCTCTTTATCTTTATGATGTCGGCTTCTACGAAGGGCTTCATTTTTTTTGGCATCTTGTAAAGACAGAGGCAGAGGTGACTCCGGCTCAGATTGTTTCTTACCCGACATAGTCGGCTTGGCTTTATGCACAGACGGTTTTGTCAGCATCGATTTTGGCTTCATTATAGTGGGAAGCGCCCCGGGTGAAATAGCATCTTGATTGCTGTCATTAACCGCACTTTTGGGGGATTGAATCGGTGCCAATGATATTTCATCCGGCTGAGCAAAGTCTTCATTGCTAAATAGCATGGCACGCGGATCGAATTTATGATTCCGGCGTGAAGGGACAGTGTGCGAATCCTCTTGACTTTTAATGAACGGTGTTGCACCATTTCGTTCTGAAAATGAAATAGTCGGTTGGGCTTGAGGCATAGTTGGGGAAAACAGTGCTTCTACAGAATTCGCCAACCTGACATCTGAATCCAAATTCAATGAATGGCTCATAAAAAGATCAAAGGCATTTTCCAGTTTATTGTAGAGCGTTGTTTTGTCAAATGCCAACGTAGCTTCTATTTCATAACCACTGGTTTTTTCAACTACAGGTGTTTCCTGCCGATAGGGCACAGAGCTGACTCTTGAAGAGACAACCGGAAA
>JAOZRC010000322.1:3743-6419 GCA_029940345.1 Desulfobacterales bacterium | reverse complement strand
CAGTCGAATCTGGCAGTCTGCCTTTGCTGTGCCGCTCGCTTCGCTCGCGGTAGGGTGAAAAAAATTATCGCACTCCTACGAATACTGTCCTCTGCGACTTTGCGGTGAACTATTACCAAAAGTTTAGAAAAATTTAGAAAGGATCACCTTAATGAAAAAAAAAAGCATTGAAAATAAAAAACCGGTGCATATCAGTGGAATTTTGGAAAACGTTTTGCGTACATATCGGCGGCAATCTGATGCCGAACTGATGCGAATATGGGAAATATGGGATATGGTCGTTGGCGACCAAATTGCTCAAAAGGCACAACCCGAAGCGTTTAAAGGTAAATTTCTTTGGGTGCATGTCACCCATTCCGGTTTAATCCAGGAGCTTCAATTTTCAAAACAACGCATGATCACAAAAATAAATCATGCGTTTGGAAAAAAAATAATCCATGACATAAAATTTAAAGTCGGCCCAATTTAGTATACACTTTTCTTAATCTTAATCAAAAAATAATTACGATTAAGAAATATCAATTGGAAAACTTATTTCACTATCACTCCTTAACAGATACTTTTGATATTTTACACCTTCAATTTATGGCAACAGATACTTTTTTTAACGGACGCTTACGGATTCATCAACCTACTATGGGTTATCGGTATTCTATTGATGCCGTACTGCTGGCTGTGCAGGTCTCTCCCCGGTTAAATGACACCATTCTTGACTTGGGTACCGGATGCGGCATTATCGCATTAATACTGGCCTATCGTTTTCCCCAAGTGTCAATCTACGGTGTTGAAATCCAAAAGGAACTCGCTGATATCGCTACACGTAATGTGATTGTTAACAAAATGTCAGATCAAATCAGCATTGTTCAACAAGACATGAAAACCTTGGATACGGATAGCTTTCCAGATAAAATAGATATGGTGGTCACCAACCCACCCTATTATAAAATAAAAACCGGAAGAACGAATCTGGATAGACAACGGGCGATAGCCAGGCATGAGATATGTATTACACTTAAAGATGTTATTATAACCGCTCGGCGACTGCTGTCGGTCAAAGGCCAATTCGTTATTATCTACCCGGTTGAGCGCATTATCGCCTTGCTTACGGAAATGCACCACGCTGATATCGAACCTAAAAAATTGCGTATGATTCATTCCGGTCGGCATACCCCCTCTCAGTTGGTCATTGTAACAGGAATTAAAGGGGGACGACCGGGTCTGAAAGTGGAAACGCCGCTGATACTTTACAATATGAACAATGAATATACGGAGGAAGTCCGAAAAATATTTGAGCCCTGAGAACATCTTTTTTTGATTTATTCATAGATTTGTATTAAGTAAGGAATGGGGACGAAATAACTTCCTCAAGTAGGCGCGCAGATTTGGGTCAGATTTGCCCGATCTCTGATCACAAAAGTTGAAGGAATAGCAGGCTATTTTGATACTTTTGTGATCAGAGATCGGGTAAAGGTGGCCCGAAGCTGTGATGCATAATTGTAGAAATTATTTTGTCCCCGTTCCTAAGGTCAAGGTGCCAGATTATTTAGCACTCTTCCGGATAACACTTTGGGATAAAAGTAGGTCGCTTTCCGTGGCATAATCAACCTGTCACCGGCGACCTGTTGCACCTGTTCAATTTTAGCGGGATTCAAGATGAAGGTAATATCGCATTTCCCCGCGTCTATGGCATCAATGCACTCGGTTGCTTCAGTGGAATATCGAATTCGGTTTTCATCATCAAGCATGGCTTGGTCAAATCTCAATAATTTCATCAGGATTAAACGCGTGAGTACGGTGACATCAATGTTACGCAGTGAATCGGCAAACTCATTGCGGAACAATCGGTCCATTACATCAGGCTTTAGAATAAAAACATAATATTCAGGACAATCCCGCATATAAACGCCAATGGTGTTGCTAACGCCATTCTTTTTGACTGTTGCAATAAACTTGTCTCTAATAGCGGCATTGTTTCCTGCATGGATTGGAAAAGGGATAATTTCAAAATATTCTTGCGCCTTTTGAATTAAATCAACGCGGGCAAGCGGATCAACATCGCGAAACATGCGGTGCGCCGGTAGGATGCGCATACCGGGATCTTCAATACTACAAAGATACATCATTATAAAATTCGCCGGATGCTTATCCGTAAAATCAGGGGTGTTAGCCTTCACCCATTCACGGTAATTCAGCGCAGTTTCATAACGGTGATGCCCATCGGCAATGAAAAGCGTTCTTTCTTTGATCGCTTCGGAAACATAACGCAGAACCGATGGTTTGGTAACTCGCCAAAGTTTGTGTCGCAACCCTTTATGATTGATTACATCCATGTCTGGTTTGTTGGTCAAGGCGGCATCGGTTAAGGCTTTCAAGATGCCGTTCTGATCGGAATAGAGGGAAAAAATCGGGCTGAAATTGGCATGACATGCTTTCATCAACTCCAGTCTTTCAGAACGGACTTTGGAAAAAGTTTTTTCGTGAGGTAAAATAACCCCTTTGTCAAAAGGCTCCAGCCTCACCAATGCGATCAGCCCATATCGCGTGATCATCAGTTCTTCAGACCTGAATTCGACTGACGTCAGGTAAAAAGCCGGGTCACTGTCCTGTTTCAGAATCTTTTCGTCAAGCCATTGATGATAAAAGCCGGCTGCGCGAGTGTGCGGATTATGGGTCGGC
>JAOZRC010000322.1:3265-3733 GCA_029940345.1 Desulfobacterales bacterium | reverse complement strand
TCAGGTGTTGGCGTACCTAAAATAAGACGAATAATGTTGTGTGGATGACGCTGATAAAAATAATCCCGCTCGGCCTTTGAAATCACATCAAACGGCGGCGCAACAACATCTGAAAGATCATCAATTTTTTGGGGATTATAAAGAACCCCCCTGAATGGAACAACATTGATCATTTTTATCTTTACCTTCTTTGCTATTATGATAAATTATAATTGAAGCGCTTGTTACAATAAAAAAATAGGATATTCAAGCTAAAATTCAGTAGCACCTGATATCTAACTTTAATTAGTTATAACATGATGTTGCATTAAATTTGCGGTTTTAATTTTATTATTGACATTCACAATATTTCGAAAGATCATATACTGATCTGACTTTAGTTTTCAACTTAGGGAATTCCCAATAAATAAACTACCCGCTATAAGTAATGTTGTAGGGTGGGCAGAGTGTAAAGGAACCCACCGGTTA
>JAOZRC010000322.1:0-3255 GCA_029940345.1 Desulfobacterales bacterium | reverse complement strand
TATTTCCGTAAACGGTGGGTTCCGTTACACTCTGCCCACCCTACATTTTGGGTATATTATTTTTTGGAAACCCCTTACCTTATCCTAAGAGCCAGTTCCTAAGAGCCAATTTGAAAAGTCTTATAACCCTCTAATTTAGAGAAAGGAATACAAATGAATGCGTCAGCAAAAAGTCAGTTCGCCAAAGATGAAATCATTCGTGAAGGGGATGGCAATCAGATCATTGAAGCCGTGGTTTTCACTGATCAGGCCTACATTAAACGCCAAACGCAAGTACCGGTGCAATCAGGTTTAAACCGTTTGTGCGTGGAACTGCAAGCATTCCATGTAGACCATGATTCTGTTCAGGCAGTTGTCCATGGGCGGGGTGAGATTATCAGTGTGCAGTATAAGGAAATCCCGGTCAAAGATGCGCCTCAAAAAAATGTCAAGAAAATTGAAGATGAAATTAAAGCGCTGAAACGACAGCGCCGAAGTCTGGAGAAAGAAAATGAAGTGCTTGACAAACAGAAACGGTTTCTTGATTCGGTGATTGATTTTGGCGAAAAGGAAGTTCCCAAAAAAATTAAGACATCCTTTCCGAAAACGGATGACCTGAAAACCATGCTGTCTTTTTTGGAAAAAAACTATAAAAATTTTGCTAAAGAAAACGAACGCCTGTCTCGCAGGATTGAGGATATGGATGATGAACTGGCGGTGTTAAAAATGCGACTGAAACAAATCCGACAGCCCCGACAGAAATTTCGCAAAATTATTGAAGTGTTATTTCTGGGTCAGGAAGCACACGAAATCGACCTGATCGTTTCATACGTCGTTCAAAATGCGTTTTGGGAACCGGTTTATAAAGTGGATACTCCCTTGGATTTGTCACGTCTTGATCTGACGATGTTTGCCTGTATCCGCCAGCAAACAGGTGAAAATTGGGATAATATTACATTGAGTGTATCCAACGCCATACCGCTCACAGGGGCGGCCCTGCCAAATTTGGACACCTGGCGTGTCGGATTTCCCAAACCGGGGGCACCAGTGGCTGCCACTATGATGGTGGGGGCGCAGGCGGTAATAAAAAAACGCAGCAAAGCGTATGATGGGGATGAGGACGACCTGATGGCCGGCGGCCTATCGGAACCCGAGGCGCCGTTCACTCAAGCCGAAGAAATAAAACTGCCCCTTGCTTTTGAGTATCTGCTGCCCCAACGAACGGATATCAAATCGGGTGGTGATGAAACCCTTTTACCTTTATATACTAAAGAGATGACACGTGAGTTTTATATTTATACGGCACCGGCAATTGATCCGTTGTGTTATTTGGTGTGTCGGGCGGCGCCTGACAGCACGCTTTTGGCCGGACGGTTAAATATCTATTTCGGTGGCCGCTTTGTCGGCAGCGCTGCTTTGACCGAAAAGCAGGCCGGCGAAGATTTGTTGATAAATTTGGGGGCCGAACGCGGTGTGAAAGTGCGACGTTCGAAAATGACCGATAAAGTGACTGAAACCTTTTTTGGCCTTGTTGATCGAATGAGTGTCGCCCGTACGCTGGTTTATCGCATCACCGTTGAAAATTTAAAGGATGAGGCGGTGCGCGTTCGTCTGACCGATCGTATCCCGGTGTCTGAAACGGATCGAATTCAAATTAAAGGGGTGGAAACTGATCCTGCGCCAACTGAAAAAGAGTATCTGAAACGGGAAGGCGTCATGTTATGGGATTTTGAAATACCGGCCAAAGGCACAAAGGCAATTGAGGTTCGCTTCGGGATTAAACATCCGAAAAACATCAAGGACATTCTTAACAATTAGCATGCACCCACCGTTTATCAGAAGGTATCGCAAAAAAGAACATCGAATAAGGCGCGAATTCGGCCGATATATTTACGAATCCGATTTTTGTTTTTCCAGAATAGAGGAGTGCGAGCTTCAGCTTGCGGGTAATACCCGGAAAAAACAAAATCAGAATACGATACATTGAATTAACGTTGTTGTGCATCCATCCAGTAATGCAGAATCGCCGCATGTGCGGTTTCCGCCAGACCATACGTCGGGGCAGGGATATAAAAATTAAGATCACCTAACTGGCGAATGGCATTTTTCGCATTCATGGCTGAGAGGGTGATAATGGTGCCACCCAGACTTTGGGCCGCTTTTACGCCGCTGACGATGTTAGGCGAATTGCCGGAGCTGCTGATGGCCACAAGCATATCGCCCGTTTGCATATAGCGGCGAAGTGGTTCGGCGTATACTTCTTCATAACTGATATCATTGGCAATTGCGGTAATCAATGCCAAATCGGTGAACACATGCGTTCGAATACCGGCGTTTTTAGCGAGGTCGGCGGCAAAATGGCTGGCCATGGACGCACTTGCGCCATTGCCGATGAGGAAAACGGTCTGATTTTGTTTTCGAATTTGTTGGGTGATTGCGATCCATTGCTGCAATCCGTCGTCCGGACTGATTTGTTCACCCAATTGAGGGGTTACTGATAAGGATTGTAAAGTTGAACTCAGTTCTGATATATTTTTATCCCATCTTGTTAGCATACTTTTTTGCGCCCTTCGTCATCAATCACCTCAAGCAATACACCGTTCATCTTTTTAGGATGTACAAAGGCAAACTCGCCGTCGCGAAACGGACGGGCACCGCCAATTAAGGGATAACCCTTGGCTTTTAGCTCCGCCATGGCTTCGCGGGTGTTGTCAACATTGAAACTGATCAGCATAACACCTTCACCGCGCGCTTCGATAAATTTGGCCACATCTCCGTCCGGCGAAGTCGATTCCATTAGCTCAAAACCCACTTCACCGATCATGTAGCGCGCCACGTTGATTTTTTCCGGCTCATCGATATAGGCGTCATCCGGTTCGGTTTTACCTAACACTGGCTCCCATATTTTGCGGGCTTTTTCCAGGTTTTTAACGGCAATGCATATGTGATCCATTTTATTAAATTTCATTTTTAACTCCTGTGAAAAGTTTGAAGTTGAAAGGATAAATCGTCTAAAGCCAAAGCAGCATTTTTCAAACGCCAATATTCGCCTGATTACTTTTACTCGCCAGTCCTGCTCTCTTACTATCTGTTGGTAGCCATTTAAGCTACTCAAGCCATCTTACACAAAATTCATTAAAGTGTAAATCGGAAAATGAAGGAAGCCCTATTTGCATCCTTCATTATGGAGCAGAAGCGGTTTCCCTTTTTTTTCGCAATAATGTAAGAGCCTGTTTGGAAAGTCGTGATCGAAGCGAAAAAGTGTGAGAGCGAGGG
>JAOZRC010000321.1:3611-6424 GCA_029940345.1 Desulfobacterales bacterium | reverse complement strand
CGCCACAACTGACCGGTGTGGGATCGGCGCAACTGTCATGGTCATCTGTTTCGCAGTCGAATGAAACAGTATAGCTACCGTCGTTGCCCCTATTATGTGATCTGACCAGAAGATAATAAACGCCTGTAAGTTCCGTTTTAATCTCAACGTCTGGACCTATACCACTTAATCCCTGGATATTGTTACAACTCGCATTTCGAAGCTTAACCCTGGCCTGAAAATCAGACGTTACTTTAATAGTAACGGTTTTGGTGTCTGAGAAATCTAACAAAAAGAAATCCAAATCACTTTTATTATTCGTGTCGTTTATCACACCGTTCAGGGTGTCGCCGCATTCCATCGGAAACGCTTTATTGCAATTTTTACCGTAATCCGGATTTTCGGCCAGTGCAAAAGCCGTCGGCAACAACAAAAGAGCCACAATCAAACTGAATAGTATTATTTTTTTCATGGGTTTATCCTCACACCTATTTTGGGGTTAGTTAAAATCTCGACAGTCACAAGTTCTTTATCATTCAGAAAGTAAATTATGCTAACATAATGAATTCATTGAAATTTTGTATCTGTTCTTAAAATGCCTATGATTTCAGCACGTTATGAGAACATATGACTGACGAGTTAAAATGAACAGGTTTATTAATATCAAATATGTGACGTGTGGCTTGGCGGCGCCTGCAAACCAAAGCTTGCACTCTCATTCAGTATGAATTGTCACCGTAATTTATAAATGATGCGGTTAAGCGAATAAACCGCAGCCGATATTGGGTTTACTTAATTAATTCTCGTAAGTAAGCTTTAAGCCGAGTTCCACCAAAGCCTGGCCGTTGATGTCCTTGCTACGTCCGAAAACACGGAAAAGGCGCATACTATAATCCTTGGTCATTTCCAATTCGTACTTTTTGACAAAATTGGCGGCATAAGCGGCCGTAGCTCCGTTATAAATTGAACTCTCCGCTTCACCGGAGGTAATCGCGTTTGTCCAATTATCCAAATTGGCCAAATCATTTTGATCAGTAACCTCTTTTTCAAGGCCAATCCACGATTTCCCGCCTTCTTCTCCTTCAAGTTGATCAATAGGGTTTTTTTCCTTTTCGCTGATAAAGCCCATCGTCCTAGCGGCTTCATACGCAGCGGTTTCCGCCATGTAAAAATTGACTTTGTAATCGCGGTCATTGTCGGCGATTTGTATCTCAAGGACGGAGGTCGTGGTTGCCGCCATGCCCAACAGGGTGAGCAGCACCAGAAGCATCAAGGCAATGATCAGCGCAATGCCATTTTCATTTTTTAGTGGGGTGGTGATTTTCATCGTTTTATCCTTTTCCTTATTAAGTAACGGGTGTACCGAATGCTAAATTGCTGAAAACGCTTATACAGCCTGCTTGAAAACGTCAAAGATTATCTGCGACAACACCATACAAAACAATATCTTGTTGTTTATGTAAAGAATGTTTACTAATCTCCATTGTAATTTTTACATGCTTTGTTTTGTACGTGCTGCCATCATCTATATTTTCCACTTCCCATCTGATATCATAAAGCTCATTTTCTTCAACTGTTTCAACTCCGACACCCTTACTGATATCAGCATCATTATAGCCCCTGGCCATAAACAGTTCAAGCTGATTCATCGCCATTGTAGCGCCTTCGGTGATGCGATTCGCTTTGCCGGTAGTTTGGATAGACATTACCTGCATGGATGCCATGGCCAGCAAGCCAAAAGCCAAAAGTGCAATAGCGATTAAAATTTCAATAAGCGTAAAGCCTTCTTCCTTTTTCATCTTGATCACCTTTTGAGTTAATTTCTTCCTAAGTTACAAGCCTAGGTTTCTGCATTTGACAACGGTTGATAACACGCGGCGACGAAAATTATCGAGAGGGCTGGTGTAAACCGTATTGCCGGCGGCGTCTTGATAGCTTTTGTTATCCGTATAGTTAATATCGGCTCTGCCGGCCCGTGCCACCATAGTGATGCGAACGGAGCGAATATCGGCCAAGGCGGTTGTCGGATTGGCCGATGAATCCAGAAAAATGAATTCTAAAAAATCAATATTTTCGGCAATCGACTGAATGCCGCTGCCGTCATCACGACCCAAATCCACCGTGTTGTTGGCAGAAATAAACAAGCTGTATTGGACGAAAATCATCACATCGCTTTCATCATCCACGGTTCCGTTAGTGTCATTATCAATACCGTCAGGCTCGCGCATATAAGTAAACACGACGCCCATGTTTCGTTCGGTTGCTCCTCCATCTATGGTGCCATCATTGTCATTGTCACGAAAATCTTGATCTCCCAAAGCTATAATTCCTAGCCCGCTCGGCTTTTGAACATCGCTGGCATATCCGGCCAAGCGCAGTTCCCGTTCCATGATAAACATTCCCGCTCTTAGATTTTGCTGCATTCCGGCAACTTGCTCTTGAATAATGTAGGAGTTCTGCTGCGACAGATAAGTGGTATATATAGCGCCTACGACAATCCCGAAAATCGCCAAGGCCATAAGAAGCTCCAGTAGCGTAAAACCGCGCGAATTTTTTAATTTAGCTTGCATTGTGCTGTTATCCTTTAGCGTTTAGAAAAGAGTTTTGTAAGCTGAACAATTGATTTCAAACCTTTATAAAAATCTAATCGTGTACTGTATCTTATTTAAAAAATAACGGTCAAATGTAGTTCCAAAATATCAAAACTGTGTTTGCGACACCATTTCACACTTTCGCATTACCATTTTAATTGGGATAGGATACATCGGCCGGTTGAATATGTTTATACATCGGGAATTCGGATTCTTCCGGCCACGTTCACAACCACGGTTCGA
>JAOZRC010000321.1:0-3601 GCA_029940345.1 Desulfobacterales bacterium | reverse complement strand
ACTCCTACTGGCATCGTCACTGCGCGTTAAAGTGACCGTTCCATTGCCAACCCCCAATAAAAGTCCGTTAGTGCGAAAAGTGACTGATGGCTCATTGAGCCCATTATTGGTGAAATTGGCATTAATCGTAACATCATCAGAATATGCTGATCTCGATAGATCTGTCGGATGTTGGACATTCACCCCTTTTAACCATTTTTCACCAGCATCCCACTGGCTATTGTTGTTGGCATCCAGATAAATCTCATAACCGTTCATAGCCCCGGTTGTTTTTTGGTTTGCAGCGGCATCGCCTGTAAATCTGACAAAACTGACCGTGCAACTGACATGCTCCTTAATAGCCGCCATCCGAGCCCACTGCATATTGGAATGCACATCCCGCGTCGCATTTCTGAGCCTGAAATTGGGCAGCCATCCCATAATATAAGGAAATCCAATGCCCATCATCACAGCCATAATCATAATTACTATCAATATTTCAACGATTGTAAAACCTGATTTGTTACGCATAATTTTGCTCCTCTTCTTGCTGTGTTTTTTTAATATTCAAGTTTTGTGCCATAAGCGGCATTTATTTTATGCGAGGGTGTTTCCAACGAACCTATATAGACCATATCTTTTTGATATAATAGTAATAATTATCCAATTGATTGTCAGGCTAATAAATTAACAGTTCATTAAATAAATACCCGACAGTAATTTTAGCAATGACTGGCATCAAATATTTTATATGTGATATTAATATTTTTGAATACAACTCTTAATCCTTTTAAGACATATCGGTTTTCTGATTGTCCATACGTAAGGTTTTTGTAATTTTATGACCGGCTAAAATGAAAAAACAATCTTACCGAATTAAAAGCGGATGTATCGTCAATTGGGTTTATTTAACGTGAGTTCGACATAATAGTATTTGAATGTATTGGAAATACTTAATTGCATGTTTTCCACAAGCAGGCTGATTGACTGATTTTAACCAATTGTTTTCATTATTGATTAATATTTGCTCCAAATTTAACGTGTCTTTTCATAACCAACGGAAATAATACAATAGTTATATCGAACTCACGTTATTTAAAATATTTAATGGATGTTTAATAACATTTAATACTCTTGATGTCAGATTTAGCTTGGAAATTATTAAACCGGAACCTTTTAAATATATTAGTTAGGCATCCCCATTTGACCTGATACTCTTTTCACCTAAGGCGATTTCCATAAAAAATATACCAAGATCGCGCAGGATTTTTTTTCGTCTTCAAGGCGCGTTAAAGGTTGCATACTATACGTATTCGGCCTTTGACGCAACGCAGAAGACGGGAAAAAAGACTGGCAAGATGGTATATTCTTTTCTGGAAATCGCCTAATTATTAATATGGTATCAAGTCATGTGAGGAGGACAATAGCAGAAGATTTGGATTCCTTATTCGTAAGAAGGCTTAATTCATAAACTTTATGGTTCTTCGCGGATTTGTGTGAAATCGGACTGTAACATTGACAAATCAGAGTGACAAAATATTGTAAATCATAATGAATCAAACCTCTTACAATACTATGAAAGCCCGGTGCGCCTGTAATTAATCAGGTTTTCCACACAAATCCGCGAGAGCCAACTTTATCTTTATTTCTGATAATCCGCAAACATTAATACAAATATAGGCATAAATATTGCATAAAAATTTTATTAAGATTATTTTTCCTTTAAAGCATTCAATAATTAAGGAGGACGCAAAATGAAAACGTACCGTGATGCAATTTTTAATTTGGGCAAAACAATTTTCGGAATATGGATGATTTTTTTATTAATGCCAGGCTCTGCCGCTGGCGTCACCATCTTTGAGGAAACCTTTGACCCTGCCAAAACATGGACTTATGAAAACAACGGGTCAGGAACTGTTTGGGCGATTGATAATGATAAAAATCATACACTTGATCCGGATGCCGACCAATCCGCCAATTGCGCCGACAGCGGCACGTATGCGCCCAATACGGATGCATCCATTAAAATGAACATAGATTTGGCCAATTATGTGAACACACGACTCAGTTTTTGGGTCTTTTACGATGGTGAATTGACTTTTGATATCGGACAGGTAAAAATCAACGGCACTGTGGTGGCCCCGACAATGGATGTGGAGGGCTTTACCGGTTATGCCTGCCGTGACGATTGCCCGCCGGACTGGATCAAGCGCGAAGTGGACATCAGCCAATACGATAAACAGATCATCACACTGGAATTTTATTACAAGAGTGATGGGGAATTCCAAGGTGATACGGACGGCCCCTGGGACGGTTTTTATATTGATGATATTGAAATCACCGGTGACTATACGGAAACAGCACCGGATGCGCCTGTTATCGACACTGCCATCGACCCCAACGACGGGCCGCAGGATGGCGCTAAAAATGTTGATCTGACAACCGATTTAAATTGGACAAACCCCGGTGCCGGGATAAACACCCATGACGTGGAAGTGTTGTTCAATGTAAATAAGAATCCGCCAACAACCGTGGTGCGCCCTTTTTCCAATTCTTTAGTAGACGCTCTCAGTAATGGTGCCATCGGCGGCCCGCTTTCCGGCAGTTCGACCTATTATTGGAAGGTCACCACCAAAAACACAAGCAGCGGCGAAACCGTCTCAAGAACCTGGTCGTTCAAAACGGCGTGTTCGGTAGTAAACGCTTTCCCCTGGGTTGAGGATTTTGAAGGTGATCCCGATAATGACAATAAGTGGGAAGGCAATCCGCCCCAACCGACCAATCCGCGTTGTTGGACAGTGATCCCCGATCCGTTTGCCGGCACCTCGCCAACCAATTACTGGGAACAAAGCGGTTCCACGTTCAACAGGGGTGCTTATAGCGCCCGTGGACCGTGGGCAAACGAAGGCGGTGTGCAATGGATGCTGACCCCCGAACTGGATATGACATCCGGTGAGTGCAATCTGAAATTTGCGCTGAAAGGGTCTACTATCGCCGGAACGAATTTGTATATATACATCGGAAAAACAAATAATGATGCGGATTTGCCCGAAACCGGAGATAATGATAATTTCACATTGTTGAAAGCTTACTTTGCCGGCATTAACATGCCCGATAGTTGGGAAGACCAGATCATTGATTTGGCTGAATACAGCGGCCAAGGGCCCTTATATCCCGGTTATAAATATATTGCCTTTAAATTAGTTGATACTAACGGATGGAACGTTTACCTTGATGATGTCCAGGTATATGAATTTAACGATCGTACTTCAACCGTGACTGACGACCCTGGCGTAACGCCGGGAGCGGATCCGTCAATCGCATCGACCGCTGACACGGCAGGTGAAGCGGTTTATGTGTTTGATGTCTCTTTTAACGATGGAGCGCTGGGCGCTACGGATGGGTATCCCACGCTTATTGACCAGATCAAGTTCACCCAGGATACGAATACGAATGAAATTTCCGACTGGACGGATGCCATTGCCGGGGCCAAATTATTCGGTCCTGATTTAGGTACCGGCCTGGAATTGATCGGGGAAGTCAGCGCTGACAGTATTTTGTTTAAAGGTGATAAATTCATCTCTGTGGCCCATAACACGAGCGAAACCTATCAGCTTAAAAT
>JAOZRC010000980.1 GCA_029940345.1 Desulfobacterales bacterium | reverse complement strand
ATCGATGCGATTATGTTCCGTCAGAGTCCCATCGGGACGGCATATCGGTAGAATTGATGCGATTATGTTCCGTCAGAGTCCCATCGGGACGGCATATCGGTAGAATCGATGCGATTATGTTCCGTCAGAGTCCCATCGGGACGGCATATCGGTAGAATTATGGGAAATATCACATTTTAAATGCACAGGTTGAAAGGATTGGTAATGAGTCAGAACGCTAAAGACAAACGAAAAGAAGCTCTGAAAAAGCTTCGTAAGGAGCGTAAGCCCCTGATCAAGGCTGCTTCGATGAAAATGAAGGCCCAAAAAAAGATAATTGAAGCAATCAAGGCCGCTTTGCAAAGTGATTCGCAAACGGTGCCTGAAATTTCTGCGAAAACAGGCCTGGCTACTGCGGAAGTCCTTTACTACATTGCGACCTTAAAAAAATATGGTGAGGTAAATGAAGCGAAACAGGCCGGTATGTATTTCAAATATGCGCTGGCCGAGGGTGTTTCCGCCGAAGCTGCTGACTAGTGCAAAAGGCGCACATTTTCCTGCACCTCGAACGATTTGTGTACTAACGTAAAGTGAATTTGTAATTCGATCTTACGTTTTAACCGCCTTTGCGGAGGATGAGAATGACACTGGTATATCCTGATTTTGTAAAAGAACTGGAGCGTTATGGCGCTGATTCGGCGTCAGACTGTTTTAACTGCGGCACTTGCGCCGCAATATGCCCGCTGATCTATGATCATTTTCCACGGAAAATGATCCGTTATATTCAGATAGGCGCCAAAGACCGCATTTTGGAAAACAGTGACGAACTATGGCGCTGCCTGCATTGCGGGCGCTGCACCTTAACATGTCCGCGTGAGGCGGACCCCGGCGAGGTGCTTCTGGCGCTCAAACGTTTTGTCGTGGATAATCATAGGAGGTCTGCAAATGTATAATCCGCTGGATATAATCGATCTTATTGCCGGTAATGTCAGGAGAACACGAAATCCGTTCGGGATTCCGAAACCGCTTTTGAATCCCTGGTGGAAAGATGCGGAAATTGACCGTGAGGGCGGGGCGCTGCTTTTTACGGGTCTGATGTATCAATTCAGCCCCTATATTGAAATGTCAACGCGCTACCTGGAAAAATATGAGGACACCCAGTGGGCCGAATATATACGGTACGGCAAATACATGCCCAAGCTACTGGTCGGCACCGGAATGGCGCTGATGACGCCCGGCAACGAAAAACGGAAATCCGACGCTCTTTTGAAAAACATTGTGATGCTTCTCAAGAAATCTGAAGTCGAATTTTATTATCAATCCAAACTGGATGATTACAGCGGTATCCTGCTTTACGACCTTGGCGATCAGGAAGCGTTTGTCAAACACGCCCGGTTTGTGGCAGGCAAGTTGGTCAAAGCCGGTGTGCGCAAACTGATCACAGTGGACCCGCATACGACTTACGCCTTGAAAGTGCTCTACCCGAAATATACAGGCGTCAGTTTTGATGTGAAAACCTATTTTGAACTCGTTGATTTTGAGTCGAAAAACGGACATCAGCGCGTTACCTTGCATGATCCCTGTTTCTACGGACGCTATCTGGAAATGTCGGATGTGCCTGTAAAATTGCTGAAGCGCTTAAATATTGAGAACGTGGCGATTAGAAATTCAGGCCCGTTCACCAACTGCTGCGGCGGCCCGGCGGAGTCCGTTTCACCGAGCCTTTCCAATGAAGTGATGAACCGCAGGGTTGAAGAATTGCAAACCACCGGTGAGCCGATCAT
>JAOZRC010000011.1:11677-22005 GCA_029940345.1 Desulfobacterales bacterium | reverse complement strand
CATTTTTAAAATATCAATAATTTCAGTAGGTTACAAGAACTTATGACTGACGAGAAGATTATAAAAAGCGCTAAACGGGAAAGTTATTTAGTCAGCATTGCGAAACGGTGTCTTCACGCTGAAAATAATCACACAACTAATAAATAAAAAAAATATCGTTTGAAAAAGGAGCTACTTTATGAACCAGGAATCATTTTTATTTACATCCGAATCAGTGACCGAAGGCCATCCGGATAAAGTTGCCGACGCTATCTCTGATTCAATATTGGATTCAATCATCGCTAAAGATAAAAAATGCCGCGTAGCGTGTGAAACGTTGGTGACCACCGGTATCGCTTTTATCGCCGGTGAAATTACCACCGATTGTTATGTGGATATGCCCCAGATCGTGCGGGATACGATTCGCGATATCGGGTATCATTCTTCCCAAATGGGATTTGATTGGCGCACTTGTTCCGTTATAACCAGTATTGACCGGCAATCATCTGATATTGCCCAGGGCGTAAACACCGATGAAGGTCTTTACAAAGAGCAAGGTGCCGGCGATCAGGGCCTGATGTTCGGATTTGCTTCTGATGAAACTCCTGAATTGATGCCCATGCCCATAATGTACGCTCATAAACTCACGCAACGGCTGACTACTGTCAGAAAAAATGGAGCGCTTGATTTTTTAAGGCCGGATGGCAAGTCCCAGGTTACCATCGAATATGCCAACGGAACGCCCAAGCGAATTGATACAGTGGTTGTTTCGGCCCAGCATAAACCGGATATCACTTATGAAAAACTAAGGGATGCGATTATAGAAGAAGTCATTAAAAAGGTGATCCCGATGGATATGGTCGACGGTGATACGCGCTATTTTATCAATCCCACGGGCAAGTTTGTCATCGGAGGGCCGATGGGCGATTGTGGCGTGACTGGCCGTAAAATTATCGTAGACACTTACGGTGGCCAAGGTAGCCACGGCGGCGGTTGTTTTTCCGGTAAAGATCCATCCAAAGTTGACCGCAGCGCATCCTACATGGGTAGGCATATTGCCAAAAATATTGTTGCGGCCGGACTGGCAAAAAAATGTGAAGTCCAAGTCGCGTATGCCATTGGCGTTGCCAAACCGGTTTCGGTTATGGTGGACCTGATGGGTACAGGGGTTGTTTCGGAAAGCAGCGTTAGAGAAATTATCAATGAATTATTTGATTTGAGACCGGCCGCCATTATCGAATATCTGGATTTGTTAAGGCCGATATATCGTAAAACGTCTGCATACGGCCACTTCGGCCGAGAGGATTCCGATTTTACATGGGAGCAAACCAATATGGCGGCTGCGATCAGGGAAAAAGCAGGTATTTAAACCAAAAGCAGGAGATATGAATTGTTGGATACAAAAAAAGAGGAAAATAAAATGACTGTCGCCAAACTTGATTTGTCACTACCTTACAAAGTCGCTGATTTATCTCAGGCGGGGTTGGGTCTAAGGGAAATGGAACTGGCCGAAAACGAGATGCCTGGGCTGATGGCGGTGCAGGAAAAATATAGCCCGCAAAAGCCGTTGAATGGATTTAAAGTGATGGGCAGCCTGCACATGACGATCCAAACCGCAATGCTTATCCAAACGCTTAAAGCGCTGGGTGCTGATATTCGCTGGGCGACGTGCAATATTTTTTCAACCCAGGACCATGCGGCTGCAGCGGTGGCCAAGAGCGGTCTGGCGGCGGTGTTTGCATGGAAAGGCGAAACGCTTGAAGAGTTCTGGTGGTGTACCGAACAAGCGTTGACATGGCCGGATGGAAGCGGGCCCGATCTGATTGTTGATGATGGCGGGGATGCCACTCTCTACGTCCATCAAGGCGTATTTGTGGAAAAAGACCCGGCTCTTTTGGAAAAATCTTATGACAGCCCGGATATGAGTTGTTTGATAGATCGTTTAAAAATCAGCCATGAACACAATCCTAAGCAGTGGACTGAAATTGCGGCTAACATTCGCGGTGTGTCCGAAGAAACAACCACCGGCGTCCACCGCCTTTACCAACTCGCCCGCACCGGCGATCTGCTTTTTCCGGCGTTTAATGTCAATGACGCGGTAACCAAATCAAAATTTGACAATCTTTACGGATGCCGGGAGTCCCTGGCGGATGGATTGAAACGCGCGACTGATATTATGATCGCCGGCAAAGTGGCGGTTGTCTGCGGGTATGGCGATGTGGGTAAAGGATGCGCCCAGTCAATGAGCGGTTTCGGCGCGCGCGTTATCATTACTGAAATTGACCCGATTTGCGCCCTGCAAGCGGCCATGGAAGGCTATGAAGTGATGACGTTGGAAGACGCCGCACCATTAGGTGATATTTTTATCACCGCCACCGGTTGTTACCATGTCATTACCGGGAAAAATATGGATGTGATGAAAAATGAAGCCATCATCTGTAATATCGGGCATTTTGATAACGAAATCGAAATGACCCATTTAACGGATAATCCGGATTGTCATAAGACGCCCATTAAACCCCAGGTGGACAAGTGGACGCTCAAATCCGGTCGCAGCATTATTGTTTTGGCGGAAGGAAGACTGGTTAATCTCGGATGCGCCACCGGTCATCCCAGCTTTGTTATGAGTAATAGCTTTACAAATCAGTGCCTGGCGCAGATCGAACTGGCGTCTGAACAATATGAACGCAAAGTCTTTACGCTGCCCAAAAAACTTGATGAAGAAGTGGCGCGCCTGCATATCGGTAAACTCGGCGTCAGGTTAACCAAACTGACGCAACAGCAGGCTGATTATCTCGGTGTGCCGGTTGAAGGGCCGTTTAAGCCGGATCACTACCGATATTGATTTTAGCCTAAAAGCGGTTTACACTTTTGGTGATTATAAAATTCGGAGTGCAAAAAAGCAATGATCGCACTCCGGATTCGTCAGCAAAGGGCGTTGAATGTAAAAATATCTTTTTACACTGGCGTTTGATAGAAAGGCAACGGAATTTGGGTGTATCTTAGCTTTTTTATACATTCACTATTAAAATTGGAGACAGTGATTCCCAAAAGACGAACTTTTTTCAACCCGACTTCCGTATCGCGCAGTAATAAGCGAATATATTTGATAATAACCTTTGAATCCATTAAAGGCTCGGTGACAGTCATACTTCGAGTGATACATTTAAAATCGAAATATTTGACTTTAAGCGTCACCGTAATGCCTTGGTGCCCGCTTTGACGCAGACGCTCCTCGACTTTAAAGGCAATTTTTTTCAATATATCAATTATCAAAGTTTTATCAATCACATCGTACGGCATGGTGGTTTCACTGCCGATTGATTTACGTTTCCGATGTGGACGAACCGGTCTGTTGTCATTACAGTTGGCGATGTCATAAAAATAGCTGCCGGCCTTACCAAAAGCGGCGATCAGTTTTTCCCGGTCCAGTTTTTTCAAATCCGCGCCCGTCATTATTCCAAGGCGGTGCATCTTTTGTTCTGTAACCTTGCCAACCCCAAAAAATTTTCTGATCGGAAGACGGTCAATAAAATAGCACGCCTGATTGGGGGTGATGACCGTAAGCCCTCGCGGTTTTTGATAGTCCGATGCCACTTTTGCAAGAAATTTATTAAAGGAGACTCCGGCTGAAGCTGTCAGTTGACCGGTGCGGTCATAAATCGCTTTTAATATCGCTTGGGCAATCAGTGTCGCCGACGAGGCGCCATTTGTGTTTGCCGTAACATCCAGAAAGGCTTCATCCAAAGAGAGCGGCTCAACAATATCCGTATACTCATGGAAAACAGATCTTATCTGGGTGGACACCGCTTTATAAACTTCAAACCGGGGTTTTAGGAAGACAGCTTGGGGACATCTTTTATAGGCTTGCCTGGCGGGCATTGCCGAATGAATACCGAAAGATCGGGCCTCATAGGAACAGGCCGCAACAACCCCCCGACTTTGCGGGTCACCGCCCACGATAACCGGTTGCCCTTTCAATTCCGGTCTGTCCCGTTGCTCCACGGATGCATAAAAGGCATCCATATCAATATGAATGATCTTGCGGATTGATGGCATTCTTAGGCCAAATTTTACGAACCAGATTTTACGAATATGACGCTACAATTGAAGATGATATGAAATATGCTTGGTTATCATCTTCAACCATGGAATCTCCAAATTATCAGACAGGCTCTTATTCTTGATGCTTAATATAATCACCTTGTTTCATTTCCCCATCGGTTAAAAGCGCTTGAAGACTTCCGGGTTCAACATCCGTGATTTTCAATTCTCCGATTTTTTGGCCTGGCATATGGAAACTTTGACCGCCGGTTCCGTTGAGAATAGTGCCGGCGCTGTAAATATCAAACCGATCACCCGGTTTAATACCCACTTGGCTTCCCGAAGAAATCGTCGCCGTCTTTTCATTCACCGCAACAATATACGCCCGCCAAGGTTGCTTGGCAACTTCTTCACAAATTTCTTCGCCCATCTCAATAGCTATATTTTCGAGGGCAACCTCCAATTCAGGCAAGCCGTCCGCCTTCTTGGCTCTGATCATCTCATACTCTGTTTCACCAACCTCGGATTCATGAACATAAACATTATCAAGTAGTTTTGCGGCTGATTGAGAGTCAAAAACTTCAACAATCAATTTTGTACTGATAAAATTATGAATATCTTTAAACCATAATATCCCTTTTTCTTCAGCACTTTCGCTGATATCGTGGAGACTTCCGGTAACAATCGCACTAAGCCCCAGTTGTTTAGCGATATTCGCAAGCACCATATTGTCGATGCGCCCCGAGGGATGTCTGGGAAGCGCAGCTAAAATATTAGGAAAGTCCTTATCCCCGGGCATGACCACGATAACGGAGGGACATTTTTGTTTTACCGATTCACCCAATCGTTTGGTAAAATCAGCTTCAAGATTGTTTTTTTTAAACAAGGTTTTGTTTTCAAAAAGAATGAACCCGATTTTTTTGCTTAAATTGCCTTTGGGTGCTTTAATGCTTCGAATGACCTTTTTCGTCCTTTTGCTAATACCATCTCCGATATTTGAAACGGTTGTGCAGCCGTAAGATATAAAAAGTAGCGCAATCAACACGCAGACGGTGTAAAACCCTCTTGGATTAATTTTTAGACATTTAGTGCCATCAGTTGCCATCAGCCCCTCCATATTTTGCTGTAACACGTGTGGTTATGCCTCCTCGAGCGGTGAAATCACCCATAACAGACAATTGTTTCGGTTTTAAGACTTCAGCCAAATCATCTAAAATACGATTTACCAGATGTTCGTAAAATACACCGACATTACGATATTGCAAAAGATAAAACTTTAATGATTTTAATTCAATAATTTTTTTATCAGGTGTATATTGAATGGTTATACATCCGACATCCGGCAGACCCGTCATCGGGCATAATGAAGTATATTCAGGTTGGCGGATGGTGATTTCAATATCCCTTTTACCCCGATATTGGTAATTGAGGGGATCAAGAATGGTAGCGCTAACACTTTCTGGACTTTCAGGTTTCGTGTGGCTTATATCGGAATTGGGTGTTGGCATAATGGCATTTCCTTTGAATCGGCCTTATTTTAATCAAACAAAATCAGATATATTTATATAACGGAATTAATAATGAAAAAAAACAGTTCTGTCAAACCCTCTGTTTACAGACTTTCAGAAAATTCATGTTAATTATAATTCTAATCAGAAATGGCAACCAGATTGCTGAATTAAAAAATAGTAATGCAGTTCTTGACTCTTGGGTTCTTTTCTGCTAGCAATGCAGTTAGGACTTGGGACGAAACAACTTCCCCATTTCATAATATCCCATTTTATAATCTTAGCCATACTCCAAAATCTTAATCTGACGATTAAGTGTATGATCTGTAATTCAAAATTAACTTATTTTGGGGAAATCAGTTTGATCCTGTTTCATATCCCATTCAAATTCAATGGTGATCATAACTATGGAGTGCGAAAGTTCAGCAGAGCGGAGGAGCGGACCGGTCTTTCGCAGATATAGCCCGTTGCTCCAAGTCTTCTGACACATGCGAAAAACTAAATTTTCGCACTCCGGACCTGCATTTAGCCATAGATTTTGAATAAGATACCCTGTTTCTTATTTTTTCATTAACCTGAAAGAGAATATCCGATGCGCTCTATTGATGAACAAATTTTACGGACGACCAAGGAAATCGTGGTGAAATATATCGAAGCAGGCAGGCTTTCCCCGACCGCTTTCCATGAAACATTTAAAACCGTTTACCAAACTGTTTCTGATACAGTCAGGAACTCAATGACACCGGAATCAGAAAAAAAATAGCAAATTCCGGCATCCTTCATTTGTTGGTTTACACTTTTTAATGTAGGATGGGTGGAGTGTAACGGAACCCACCGTTTATGGAAATGTGGTGGGTTCCGTTACACTCCACCCACCCTACAAAATTTTGTAGCTGAACAGATCGAAAAAGTGTTAACTACTTTAGCTGTCTTATGAAGGATGCCCAAATTCCTCTGATGTACTATACGTATTTCCAAAGCCCCTTATGCAGATTATTAATCGCTGGTGAAGATGGCGTTCTTAAACAGGTGCGTTTTTTACCGTCTCAAAATTCCGTTGCAACGCCATCCAATTGGCTCCGGGATGAGGGCCCGTTTAAAGACGCTATCCGTCAGTTTGAAGCTTACTTCTCAGGTGAATTAAAACAATTTTCGCTGGAAATCGCATTTAACGGTACATCGTTTCAAGGCCTCGTTTGGAGCGCTTTGCAAAAAACAGCGTATGGCAACACGATATCTTATGGCGAACTGGCGCATCTTATCGGCAACCCCAAAGCCTGCCGTGCTGTAGGTGCCGCCAATGCACGCAATCCTTTACCCCTTATTATTCCCTGTCATCGAGTTATCGGAAGCGACGGTAAACTGGTCGGTTTCGGCGGCGGGCTTATGTTAAAACAAGCCTTGCTTGATCACGAACGCAAGTATTCTTGAGACAGAAAGAAGTGAATATTGTGAAAAAGACAAAAAATTTCCCAACGGAGGTTCGACTTGACTATGACAAGGGTGACTTGATAATTAAAGAGGGTGACTTCGGAATTTCGATATATAAAATTATTAGCGGTCAAGTTGAAATCTTTGTTAAGTCAAACGGAAGAGATGTTAAAGTCGCCACCCAAGGGCCCGGTATGATTATCGGTGGGATGGCTCTTCTTACCAGTGACTATTCTCCTCGAGTTGCATCAGCAAGGGCTGTTGAGGATAGCATACTGGAAGTTTGGCACCCTGCTATGATTAAAAGCGCTTTTAAAAAGATGCCGAACATTTTTAAATTCATCGTCGGTCAGGCACTAAAAAACCTTATTCGGTTGAATAAAATGGCCTCTGCCTTCAGTTTGGAAAAAGAAATTGATGAGGACGATAAAACCCAGGAATCGTCTGACGAGTGGTGGGCTGAACGGAAATTCTACCGGAAAAAGGTAAACTTGGAATGTGAGTATGTGCCAATTGACAGCCCTGAGGAAATCAAACTCAAAGGCCAAATCAAAGATATCAGCAAGGGAGGGGTGCTACTTGAGATTAATGCATTAAACTCGGTTGAATATCCCCATCTTCCCGGGAACAAATTTCGACTAAGTACGTATCTGAAGCGGGATGTTGAATTGAAGGTAACCTCCCAAATTGTTAATATTAATGAAGGGGAGAAGGATCGGATGCTTTGTCTGGGAATGGCCTTTAAATCTATCAGCCATGAAAATGAAAAACGGTTGGGTTTCTTTTTAATGCCGTGACAGGAGATTGCTGCAAACATGAAAATTGATTCAGAAATACTATGTTACGTATTGAACGAGGAAACTTATCCAGACAAGACGCTGATAATTAAAGAAGGAAGTATCACTAGCTGGGTTTATGTAATTCTTGAGGGTAAGGCTAAAATTATAAAGAAGACACGCAAGGGAAATATTGCATTGAATTCACTGGCAGCAGGCGATTTCATGGGCGAAATGGGCCTTTTAAAAAAAGGACAGCACGCGCAAATTTTTTCTATTATCGCTGATGGAGAAGTTACTGTGGGAACCTTGGACATTACCCGATTAACAAAGGAATGGAATGTTCAGCCGGAAAAGTTACAGGAACTTATATCAAACCTGATGCAAAAGATGGATAATATGATCAGTAAAGTGGTTACCCAGGTTGAAGTGTCAAAATAGTGAAGCCACGTAAAGATCAAATTAAAAGTGGGCATCCTTCATTGCCCAGTTTACAATTTGCAATATCAGGCAAGCCCTTGTGGTTGCCTGATTAAGGGGATTTCTTAATACGTACAATCAATCCTAATCAGTGATTCGGATTTAAAAAAGTGTAAACTACTTTGAGCCTCCTATGAAGGATGCCTAAAATTGCATTACAATAAATTTTCAGATAATAAATTTCACAAGGATACAGTGTCACGTTATGAACACAAGGCCTATTACAATTGAAATTTCTATTTTTAGAGCCTTTTTGGGGCGATTCTCATCGTGCTTTTGCCCAAGGTCTGATTTCCCATTCAAAACACACCATTGATCTTATCACGCTGCCGGACAGTTTCTGGAAATGGCGTCTGAACGGCGCGGCTCTATATTTTTATAAAATAATTCCCAATTTACGTGCCTACGATGGCTTAATTACAACGAGCTTAATGCGTTTATCGGACTTTAAAGCCCTGAGTGGCTCTTCCTGTCCGCCAGTTTTGGCATATTTTCACGAGAGCCAACTGACTTACCCCCAACCGTCTGGTAAAAGCCTGAATTTTCAACTCGGATTTTCCGATATTACCACAGGCCTGACTGCCGATAAAGTGCTTTTCAATTCTGAAACCCATTATAAAACGTTTTTTACCACCCTGACTGATTTTATCAAAAAGATGCCCGATTATCAGCCGGAATGGGTGACTGGGGCCATTCGTTCGAAAAGCGGTGTGTTATATCCGGGCTGCGCTTTTGCGGGCGCACCTCCGGATGTAAGTGCTTTCACTGACAGCACTCCACCATTGATTATCTGGAATCATCGCTGGGAGTTTGATAAAAATCCTAAAGATTTTTTTGAGGCGTTGGAAACCCTTCTTGAAACAGGCCATGATTTTCATATAGCGCTCCTTGGTAAAAATGATCAATTCGTTCCCAAGCAGTTTATTAAAGCGCGTAAACGGTTCGGTCGCCGTATTGTTCAATATGGCTATGTTCCCTCCCAAGAAAAATATTATGAATGGCTCAAACGCGGAACTGTTGTTATCAGCACCGCCTGGCAGGAAAATTTTGGCATGGCTGTCATCGAAGCGATTCGTTGGGGATGCCTTCCTTTACTTCCGAAACGGCTCTCTTATCCTGAAATCATTCCAGAGGCATTGCATTCTGATTTTCTTTATCAGGATAATCAGGATTTGGCGACCAAACTGGCGTATATTATTGAGAATGTCACCGTATTTCAAGAAAAGCGCAAGCAGCTTTCAGAAGCAATGGCACGGTTTGAATGGAAAAATCTTGGGGTTTTATTCGATAAAGTTTTAAAACAGCTTGTTTCCGAAAGAATCATAGCCAATGAGAGGCACTAATAATAGTTTTGAGTCGTTTAAAGAAAACGCAAACATCCCTATAATTTTTCCTGATTATAACGGATTTGGGGGGGAGGTTATGCCGCAGAGCGGCAATGTGATATAGCTTGGGGTTTCAACCCCAAGTCAGTGATAATAATATTTTGCGCCCTGAAGGGGCGCGGGATGTGAAACAGATGGGATTAATCATACCACGCCCCTTCAGGGCGCAAACATCATTACCATTCACAACCTGTGGTTGAAACCACAGGCTATATTACCAAACCTCTTCGAGGTAAAAATAATAATTTATCTGGTGTGTTATAACTCCCCCCCAAATCCGTTATAATCAGAATTTTTTAATGAAGACCACCGAGGTTTCGACCTATTTTTTTACTGGTTTTCTTTTCTATGGCTCGGAAGTCTAATGTCTGAAAACTTATGCCCAAGCTCTTATGAATCATGCGTTGAAGATCAATTTTATTCGGATTCAACGGGTTCGGCGTCAGATTCAGTTTCGGATTCATCAGATTCGGTTTCCGTAACGGTTACGGTGATTGAGTCTGTATCCGTAACGCTTTGGCTATCCCTGACTTCAAATTTGATTGTAAAATTGCCCGCTGTATCGAAATCACGGCTTGTCGATTTTTCCGTAGCGAATAAGTCGTTATTTTCGTACCAATAATATTCGTATGGAGTGTCGCCGCCTTCGCCTTCACCGACAAAAGTGATCGTTTCGCCTGTTTCTACATTTTTAATAAACAGAACTGGAGCTTCATCACCAGCTT
>JAOZRC010000011.1:0-11667 GCA_029940345.1 Desulfobacterales bacterium | reverse complement strand
GTCGTCGTGCTGCCATCATCAGTATCATCACTTTCGTCACAATCGCTATTGTTTTCGTTCGGAGTAACGATGACAGTTGTTTCAACTGTATCCTGAGCACCTCTTTTATCTGTAACCGTAAAAGAAACCGTAAAGGTTCCCTCTTTTTTGAATGTGATATCAATACGCTTTTCAGTGCGTGATTCAATTGAATTGCCATCCCCATCCCAATAATACCCGTATGATTCCCCACTCTCGGATTCATCGCTTTCAAATGGGAATCCCCCGATACCAAAACCTTCAAATGCGACGGTTTCACATTTTTGTATGGTAATCTGAGAAAGCCCTGGTGTCATAATGATTGCTTGTAGTCCATAATCACAACTGCCTGCTAACAGGGACGTACAAAAAAGAGCTAACATTAAGTGAACGCGATACACCGTATGCTTTTTATGAGTATTTTTAATAAAATGCATGTTTTCACCTTTCTTGATTCAATATTGTTTTGGAGTGCGGATTTACTTTTAATGATAATATAAAACTTTTACTTCAAATAGAAAGATTTGTAAATTGTTTTTTTATTTTTATTTCCGTAGATTTGCCACGCTGCTAATAAAAAAATGTGATTATAACTGAATCGCTGTCTTTTTTTAAGTTTGACAATTTTAATTGCAAATGCTAAAAGTTACGATTATTGTTGGTAAAAATGTATACACGCCTGCCATCTGCTTATAAATTTCCAAATAGAAAACAGGAATCCAAATGATAGAAGAAATCAAAGACATTGCCGTGTCAATAGGATGCATCAAAGGGGATTGCCGCAACGGCGAGGGAACTTATATTTTCCCCAATGGCGCCAAATATGAAGGTGCATTTAAGAAAGGAAAACGCCATGGGCAAGGCTATTACAGTCTGCCGGACGGTTCCAGCTATAAAGGGGAATATCGAAATAACAAACGACATGGTCAGGGTGTTTTGATTTATCCTGACGGCCGCAGCTATGAAGGACAATTTGAAAACGGTCAGCGGTGCGGAAAGGGAATCTTTTCTTTTCCCGACGGGCAGGTTTATGAAGGTGATTTCAAAGCCAATGAGTACCATGGAAAAGGCAAGTTAACCTATCCGGATGGAACGTGTTATGAGGGCGAATTCGAAAATGGTGTTTTCCACGGACAGGGGAAGCTGGCATCCCCTGCATTTGCCGACTATGAAGGAAAATTTCGCAATGGCCAGCGTCATGGACAAGGCGTTTTATACTATCCTGATGGCCGTAAATATGAGGGGTCTTTTGAATTCGAAAAACGGCATGGCCATGGAATTTTGACCTATCCTGATGGAAAATCCTATGAAGGGCGCTTCGAAAACGGTGAATTTCAGAACGAAGGCACGCTGATTCTACCTGATGGGAACAAATATGAAGGACAGTTTAAAGACGACAAATTAGAGGGGCAAGGCACGCTGACGCATCCGGATGGTTTTAAATATAAAGGACAATTTGAAAAAGGTGAATTTACCGGACAAGGCCTTTTGGTCTATCCGGACGGTTCCACCTTTGAAGGTAAATTTGAAGGCAATACGCCGTTGGGCAAAGGAACGAAAATTCTTCCGACTGGTGAAATATATTCAGGCCAGTTTCAAGACGGGCAATTGCACGGCCAGGGAACGCTAACCTACCCTGACGGAAGAAAATATGAGGGCTTATTTGTAAAGGGGTTGCCCCACGGTGCTGGCGAAGAGGTATTTAGCGACGATGTAACTTACAAAGGCCAGTATGAAGAGGGACAATTTTGCGGGCAAGGAACACTGATCTATCCGAATGGCCGTATTTATACCGGCATGTTTGAAAAGGGCAAACGTCATGGACAGGGTAAAGAAAGCTTTCCGAATAACCTGGTGTACACTGGTGAATTTGCCAATGATCTTTTCAACGGTCACGGTGAACTAATGAGTCTGGCCGAATCAGGCGATAAAAAAATAACCGAAGGCGCCCAATTTTCAGGATTGTTTAAAAACGGGCAGAAACATGGCGAAGGAACTGAAAAATTCCCGGATGGCTCGGTTTACACCGGTGAGTATAAAGATGATCTTTTTCATGGTCAGGGTGTGATAACATATCCTGACGGACGAATATATGAAGGCCGTTTCATTAACGGCAAGCGCGGTGGTTCGGGCGTTGAAACCTTTCCCGATGGCCGCCGGTATGAAGGCCGGTTTATTGAAGACGACTCCTGTGTTCAGGGTGTTTTGATTTTCGCCAATGGCTGTCGCTATGAAGGCCAATTTGAAAACGGGTTAAGCCACGGTGATGGACAGGAGTCTTTTCCAGATGGTAAAAGGTACGAAGGCCAGTTTGTGCAAGGTTTATTTCACGGCCAGGGAATACTGCATTTTCCCGATGGTCGTGAATATGAAGGCCAATTTGAAAATGGTCTCAGTCATGGCCGGGGAAAAGAGACTTTCCCGGATGGCAGTGTGTATGAGGGTCAGTTTATTGATGGCGAAATTATGGGGCAAGGTGTCCTTTCGCAACCGGATGGCCGTAAATTCGAGGGGCAATTCGTCGATGGCAAACCTCATGGCCGAGTGACGGCTGTTTTTCCAGACGGTTCAATGTATGACGGCCAGTTTAGCGAGGGTGCCATGATCGGACAAGGCAAATTAACGCTTTCCGACGGGCACATTTATGAAGGCCGCTTTGAAGATGGACGTCTGCATGGCCAGGGCAAAGAGACCTTCCCGGACGGAACCAGTTATAGCGGTGATTTTTACGAAGGTGAAATCGCGGGCAAAGGCATCCTGATCACACCCTACGGATCCAAATATGAAGGTGAATTTGAAAATGGCCAACCGCATGGACGCGGGAAAAAATATTTTACCGATGAATCGGTTTATGATGGCCAATTCACCGATGGTAAAATTACGGGCTTGGGTACTCTGAAATCAACCGACGGCCGTAATTATACCGGCCGTTTTGAGGATGGCAAACGCCACGGCCAGGGGAATGAAATCTTTCCGGATGGCCGACGCTATGAAGGTCGTTTTCATAAAGGCCGGTTCCACGGCCAGGGTGTGTTGGTTTATCCCGAAGGCCGCATTTTCAAAGGTCTGTTTGAAAATGGAATGCGCCACGGCGAAGGCTCCGAGGCCTTTCCCGATGGCAGCAAATACGAAGGCATGTTTGTAGAGGATCAGCGTTGCGGTGAAGGGACCTACACCTATTCAGATGGACGCATCGCCGTCGGTAATTTTAAAGATGATAAACTATGTGGAAAAACGGTGGTCACTTTCCCCAATGGTTCAGTCCAATATGAAGGCACCTTTGAAAATGATCTTTATAATGGTCCGGGTAAATTAACCTATCCGGATAATTCCAAATATGAAGGAATTTTTAAAGACAGCAAACGTCACGGCAAAGGCATCCATGTAATGCCCAATGGCGCTGTCTATGAAGGCCGCTATGAGGAAGATAAACGCCAGGGCCAGGGCCTTTTGACTTACCCTGACGGACAAAAATATGAAGGACGTTTCGAATCCGATGAATTTCATGGCCAGGGCCTTTTGATTTATCCTGATGGCGCCCGGTATGAAGGTAAATTCAAACAAGGCAAACGCCACGGCAAAGGTGTTTATACGTTACCCAACGGATCCAGGTATGAAGGCCGCCACGAAGAAAACAAGCGGCATGGCCAGGGGGTGTTAATCTACCCGGATGGCCGTAAATACGAAGGCTGGTTTGAAAACGGCGAATTCCACGGACAGGGCGTACTCACCTATCCGGATGGCCATAAATACGAAGGCGCTTTTGAAGATGGCAAACGGCATGGCCAGGGAATGGAAATATTCGAAGATGATCACACGTATGAAGGCGAATTTAAAGAAGGTGAATTTGATGGCCAGGGAATTCTGACCTATTCAGACGGACAGATTTATAAAGGCGCCTTTGAAGATGGATTACGGCATGGCCAAGGCGTGGAAATTTTTCCCGATGAATGTCGTTATGAAGGTGCGTTCCACGAAGGTGAATTCCATGGCCAGGGCGTTTTGACATACCCGGACGAGCGCTGTTATGAAGGCCCGTTTGAAAATGGCAAACGACAAGGCGAAGGGCGGGAGACGTTTCCGGATGGCGTAAACGTAAAAATTTATGAAGGCCAATTCGAAGATAATGAGTTTTATGGCCACGGTGTACTCACCTACCCCGATGGTGCCGTTTATGAAGGCTTGTTTGAAAATGGCAAGCGTCAAGGCGAGGGTGTTGAAACATTACCTGATGGCAGCCGCTATGAAGGACTGTTTGAAAAAGATGTTCGCCAGGGTGTGGGAATCGAAACACTCACTGACAACAGTAAGTATGAAGGTGAATTTAAAAATAATAAACGTCATGGTGATGGTGTTCTGACCTATCCGGATGACCGCCAATATATCGGTCTGTTTTCAGATGGCAAACGTCATGGCAAAGGAAAATACACGCTACCGGATGGTGCCATGTATGAAGGTGATTTTGAATACAATGAACGTCAAGGCCAAGGCGTATTGATTTATCCGAACGGTCGCCGTTATGAAGGCACTTTTAGAAATGGCAAGCGCAATGGAGAGGGCGTGGAAACATTTCCGGATGAAAGTAAATACGAAGGTGAATATGAAAATGACGTTTTTCACGGGGAAGGGCTGATGCACCTGGCCGACGGAAGCATTTATAAAGGGAACTTTGAAAACGGCCAGAGAGAAGGCGTTGGTGTGATGACCTTCCCGGACAGTTCCGTTTATGATGGCTGGTTCCATGACAACGACCCGCATGGCAAGGGAACGCTTACCTATGACGATGGCGGTGTATATGAAGGTCAATTTGAAAAAGGCAAACGCCAAGGCGGCGGCGTTGAAGTACTCCCGGACGGCACACGCTATGAAGGTCAGTTTGATGATGATGAGCGCCATGGCCAGGGAACCGAAGTTTTTCCGGACGGCACAATTTACAAAGGTGATTTTCAAAATGGCCTGATCGAGGGACGGGGAGTGCTCAAGCTCCCGGATGGCGGTCGCTACGAAGGCCTGTTTGAAAAAGGCAAACGGCAAGGTGAAGGCCTTGAGTTTTTCCCGGATGAAACCTGCTATGAAGGCGATTTTCATGAAGGTGAATTCCACGGGCAAGGCTCATTGACTTATCCCGACGGACGGCGTTACGAAGGGCAATTTAAACAAGGCTTGCGCCATGGTGACGGTGTTGAAAAATTTCCGGACGGTTCAAAATACAAAGGCCGGTTTAAAGAGGGCGGTTTTATCGGTAAAGGCGTCCTGCTTTCACCCGATGGCCGGCGCTATGAAGGTGAATTTGAAAATGGCCTGAGACATGGCCCGGGAGTTGAAATATTTCCGGATGGCGATCGGTACGAAGGCGATTTCCAAAATGGGGAAATCACGGGGAAAGGGGTTATCACGACTGCCGATGGCCGAAAGTATAAAGGCGCTTTTGAAAAAGGCCTGCGCCATGGTGATGGCATCGAAACTTTTCCCGACGGGTCTGAATATGAGGGTGAATTTGTTGATGATATTTTCCAGGGAAAGGGGGTTTTAACCCATTCGGACGGAAGCTGTTATGAAGGCGAATTTGAAAACAACAACCCCCACGGTCAGGGTAAACTCACCCTGGCAGACGGTCAAATTTATGAGGGTGCCTTTGAAAATGGCATGCGCCAGGGTGACGGTACGTTGACACTGGCCGATGGTTCAATTTATGAAGGTGTGTTCAGAAACGACCAATTGCCGGATCAGGGCACCTTAATCTTACCTGAAGGACGCAAATATGAAGGTCTGTTTAAAGGTCTGCATCGTCATGGACACGGCGTTGAAATTTTTCCGGATGGCACGGTTTTTGAAGGAGACTTTATTGACGATGAGATTAGCGGCCAGGGCGTCTTAACCTCGGCAGATGGCCGTAAATACCAGGGCTTCTTTAAAAATAATTTGCTTGATGGACAGGGAACCCTGACCTATCCGGATGGAACTGTTTATGAAGGGGATTTCGAAGAAGGCAAATGTAACGGTCTGGGAATCCTGACCTATCCGGACAGTCGCCGTTATGAAGGGCAGTTCCGGGATAACCGCCGCCATGGGCAAGGAATGCTGATCTATCCGGATGGCCACCGCTATGAAGGCGATTTTGAAGATGGCAAACGCCATGGTAAAGGTGCCGAGTTTTTCCCCGATGGCCGTGTTTACCAGGGATGTTTTATTCACGGTGAATTCCTGGGCGAAGGTGTTCTTAACTACGCCGACGGACGGCGGTATGAAGGTCTCTTTGAAGATGGAATGCGTCATGGCGAAGGTGTGGAAATCCTGCCGGATGGCACAACCTATAAAGGTGAATTTAAACATGATAAACTAAATGGCAATAGCACCCTTATCTATCCGGACGGACGCAAATACGAAGGCCGCTTTGTGGAAGGCAAACGTCAAGGCCGAGGGATTGAAGTTTTTCCGGATGGGCGTAAATATGTGGGGGAATTCGCGAATAATCGCTTTCATGGCCAGGGCCTGCTGACCTATCCTGATGCAACGACGTATCAGGGTGATTTCATAAATGGTAAACGCCATGGTCAGGGAGTGGAAACCTTTCCGGACGGCGCCCGCTATGTATGCCAATTTAAAAATGATAGGCCTGACGGAAAAGGAATTATATATTATACGGATGGTTCCAAAAAATATGAAGGCCAATTTGAGGATGGCGAATTTCACGGCCAGGGTGTTTTAATTTACCCGGACGGACGTGTCTATGAAGGCCAGTTTGAGAAGGGCTTACGTCACGGTAAAGGCACGTACATCCTTCAAAATGGCAACCAATTCATTGGCCAGTACGAAAATGACAAACGCCACGGACAGGGCACCGAAATATTCCCGAACGGGTCGAAATTTACAGCGCATTATAAAAATGGCCACCGCCATGGCATCGGTTTTTACATGTTCCCGGACGGTGCCAAATATGCCGGGCAATATAAAAACGGCTATCCGCATGGCCAAGGAACCTTGAACTACCCGGATAACGCCAAATATGAAGGCAATTTTAAAATGGGGAAGCGGCACGGAAAAGGCATTCTGACGTATCCCGATGGTCGTGAATATGAAGGCGAATTTGTGAATGGCAAACGCCACGGCGTTGGCAGCCTCGTTTACCCGGATGGCACGAAATACACCGGCCAGTATTATGAAGACGTTCCCAATGGACAGGGCACGGAAACGTTTCCGGACGGATGCACCTATAAAGGCCAATTTCAAAACGGCCAACGCCACGGCATCGGCACCTATCTGTTTCCGGACGGATGCACCTACATCGGTCAATTCGTAAATGGCAAACGTCACGGTCGCGGCACATTAACCACCCTTGACGGACGAAAATTTGAGGGGCAGTTCCGCGATGGTACCCCGTACGGACGGGGAACCATTATATATCCAGATGGACGTAAAGAAATTGTTACAGAACCGTGACGAAGTGGAGAAAATATGGAGGCTGTACAAACATTGTCCCGTGGGAATTACCCTGAAGACACCATTACAAAAATACCCAAACTTGCGGATTTTGTCGCTCCGGATGACCGCCCCGGATGGATTCCGTCTGATATTGCACAAGACTGGGACAGGGACCCTTATGCCTATCAAACTGAGGAGGAACTGATGCCTGCCGGCGGATTGCACGGTGAGTTGCTGACATATATTGCTGAAATTATACGTGTTTTTCTTGAAACCCAAGGACTGCGGTTTCTGGCAGACACCTTTATGTTGTATCGCGACAGCCAGGGGATTAAGCGGCGCATCGCACCGGATTTGACGATCATACCTTTCCGTTCGCCGCCCCCCTCCGCTTATGACCTTGACATCGAACCGGCACCCATTGCCATTATTGAAATCACCTCTCCCAAAAGCCATAAAAAAGATATGAAAAGAAAGGTTGCTTTTTACAATGGCTTGGGTATTGCAGCGTATCTTGTCATTGATTCGGTTACTTCCCGTGGCGAACCCCGCAAACAGATCGGACTGCATCTGTGGCGGTCAGTCCAAGGCCGGTTGCGTAAAATACGGCCTGAAGCACATAAATATTTGTATATGCCTGAAATAAATATGAAAGTGAAAGCGCAGGCGCGGGATCTGACTTTTACAAATATCCGCACAGGCGCGATATTGTGTGACACCAAGCAAATGCGGCAACAGCTTGAACGGGAAACTTTGCGGGCTGAACAGGAAACTTTGCGGGCTGAACGGGAATTTTTGCGGGCCGAGCAGGAAAAACAAAGAGCTGAACATCTGGCAGCCAAACTCAGGGAATTGGGTGTCGCCCTTGAATAAATCCAGTTGAACGGTCGCATCGTAACCGTTCACTCCCCACCCGATATGCCAAGCAAGTCTTTGCTAAACACCATAAATTCAATAAGTTACTTAATTGAAAAATCAGGCCAAAGGCCAGATAAAAAAGCTCGTTCCCATGCTCCGGCGTGGGAACGTATAGCGCAATATTATGCGCATTGAATTAATCGTCTGTGGCCAGAAAAAGGTCTCACGCCGGAACATGTGAACCAGAGGGAACATCGGGTTCAATCCCTCAATTTCATTGGTTTGTTTTGTGAAAACTTTTTTTCTTGACATAAACAATTCAAATATGATATTCTCTTTTATCATAGATAAATATTTTAATCAGTTCAACCCCATCGTGTGTGTTATTCTGAAAACCCCTCTCCCAATCCGTTCAAGATAACGCACTTTGACACCACCTCTTGGCTATTATAATGAATCCCAAAATTAGGGCAATAAAATATTGTCTTAACAAACAATGGGGTCCGCCGCATATATTTTGTTAGAAATTATACTGTTCAATATATTTAATAATCGGGGAGGAATACATGAAAAAATTTGTACCATTATTGTTAATACTGCTTTTTGGCTGCTCCAATATTGATGTAAAACCAATCAAAGATTTTTCCAAGCTTGACGGAATCCCTTACTACGTAAAACTGCAACTTTTTAGAGTAGATTTTGTACCCGACTTGGCAATATACGAGAAGCTAAAGAAAGAAGGCAAGCTGTCCTATGACACTATCAGGAAACAAGTCTGCATTCCCAAAAATTCTAGGCTGGTTCAAGGTCAATATATAAAAGGCCCCCCTTACCAACTAATCCCAAAATCCTTTCTGGGGTATTCCTCCATCACGGTTACATCAAAAGACGGCTGGAGTGGCCCGCAGCTTTCAGTAGAAACTGATAATACTGAAGTGATCGTTTCTGCTCTTGAAGCTGTTAGCTCATTAGCTGCTTTTGCCGCAGAAACCGATGATGCAAAAAAGACAGGCTATGATAAGGACTTAAATGATAAGGAAATAGCTTTTATAGGAGATGACATATGTAAGAGCCAGGGAGGTGATGAAGATAAGTGTAAAGAATATATAAAAAAAATACAAATTTTTGCTGGCCTACAGAAAATGTGTTCATCTTTCAACGGTACATTTGCAGAATATTTTCTTCCACAGGGTACGACGCAGGGTGCGACACACGGTGCGACGCTAGTTCCTATAAAAATCATTTATGACACTCCATTGCAATCGACAAATTAAAACTAGGCGGAACCCAAATGAAAAAAAGTTTAACAATAGGATTCCTTGATAAGCTTAAATGTTCGGCGTTAATTGTCTTTCTTTTAGCAACCCTTGTGCAAGGTTGCGGCGGCAGTAGTGAAAAAACCGCTACCCGCAATTTAAATCGGGATCCCAATCCAGAAGATATCAATTGCGCCCCCCCTATAAGAATCAATTCAGCAGTCGATGGTGATTATAAACTAGACCCAGATGAAGAAAAACCACCCCGACCACTCTCAGAAATAAACACACCAAAGGCGAAGGCGGATTACGACACAGCAAGAAGAGTATGCAGCAGTAAAGAGGACGAATCTATTATAGAACTTCTAAGTTTATACAATTTAGAAGCAACTGCTCGATTCTATGGATCAGGCCAAGAAAACGAGTTAGCGGTGATAGAGCGTTATGTTTGGCCTTCCAGCGCTCTCCCTCTATTGGTTTGTTTCAACCAAGGAGGATATGTTGAAAAAAGAAAACAGGTTGAAGCAGCTATTGCAGAAACCTGGAATAACGCCGTACCCAATTTGTTTAAATTTATAGGTGATTGTGGCAGCATAACACATAATACCATTCAGGTTGAATTTATTATAAAGGAGAATGTAAGATCTCATTATGGTGGACTTGGTAATTATGGAAATAAGACTGTATCTTTAGAAAGATGGGAGCACCTGAAGTGGGATGCTGTACACGAATTCGGCCATGTATTGGGTTTTCCGCATGAACATCACCGGGGTGACAATAAAAAAACATGTTGGCAAATTGATAATAGTGCCGAAAACCCATGCCGATATGGACGCTACGCTCATCTGACAGTAGACGCAGATTCAGGTTCAATTATGCACTATTGCAGGACGATCAACGACAAATACAAACTGAGTGATGGAGACCGTTTTGGAGTTCAATATGTCTACGGAAATCGATAAAGCAATAGATCAGTTGATCAAGAAATTTAAGGAAGATGGGAGAGATATAAATGTCTACGGAAATTGATAAGAAAATAGAAGAGTTGATCGAAAAAAAAATTAAGGAAAAGGGGAGAGATATAAGTTGGGTCGAAAATAATCCTATGGCGATTACTGCCTATTTAAATAATATATCAAACGGCCCAGATTTAGGAGTCGCTATCCCCTCGCATGATTTATACGATATTTTCATAAGACATTTATATCCAGCATTTCGAGTTACAGACGGCCGATTCTCACCATCAGAAAGCAAGTACTGGAAAGATAAGTTTACCGCTAAACAAAAAGGTAACATTGAAAAGGCCGCTGCCTCTGTCGGACATGTTATGGCAACTGACCACCCTCAGCTTACATATATAGGCACAGCTTGGAAGATCGCTGAGAACATTATTGTTACTAATCGACATGTTGCAAAGGAGTTATCAATACAAGATATCGACGGCAAACTTAAAATTGATGAACATATTGGTGCGAAATTCGATTTCTCCGATGAAGCCGTAGATCCTTCTCAAGCCAAGTTTAATATTGTTAATGTTTTTAATACGGAACCAGCGAATGGCGTAGGTGTATCATTTCTAAAAATTGCTCTTTCTGAACCTGAAGAACTTGACCTGGCAACGGATACTGATGATCTACCAGATAAAGTGGTTGCGATAGGATACCCTGGTCGTGACAGGGGCGCTGGAGGCGACTCATCCATAAGGGATCATATTTTTGGTGAAGAATACAATATAAAGCGGGTATCACCAAGCGAAAAACTTGAAATAGAAAATGGAAAATTAGAACATAGCTGTACAACCCTTGGCGGCAGCTCAGGGTCACCAATATTGGATATCAATACAGGGCGTGTCGTTGGACTGCATGTCAGCGGCAAAGACGGTGAACCAAACGAGGGCGTCCCTTATCAAAAAATCAGGGAATATTTCGAAAATCTGCCGTTTTAGCAGGCTCAAAAAAAGCGCAGCATCATCTTCCAGTATTCTGTAAAATCCATATCCTTTCCTTAAAATGGAAAGCACCTTGTTCAAGGAAACTACTCCTTGTTTGACCGGAAAATCGGCATCCTTCATATGAGGCTCAAAGTAGTTTACACTTTTTTAAATCTGAATCAC
>JAOZRC010000320.1 GCA_029940345.1 Desulfobacterales bacterium | reverse complement strand
TATCCACTAATGGGCACGAATGAACACTAATAAAAAATCATTCGTGTTCATTCGTGGATCAATTTATTTCTTCGTGGGCGTTTCTTTGGCACTATCTTCCTTTTTTCCAGATTCAGCTTCAAGACCCAGCGCTACTCTGACTTTGGTCAATGCCATGTTATAGATATCCGGATTATCATCCAGGAAACGTTTAACATTTTGGCGCCCCTGACCGATGCGTTCACCATTAAAAGAGTACCATGACCCGCTTTTATCAATAATGTTTTCCTTCACACCGATATCAAGGAGATCACCGGATTTGGATATGCCTTCACCGTAAATGATGTCAAATTCGACCTCTTGAAAAGGCGGCGCCATTTTATTTTTAACCACGCGTACGCGGGTGCGGTTGCCGACAACATCCTGCCCCTCTTTAATCGCACCGATACGCCGGATGTCCATCCGCACGGTTGCGTAAAACTTAAGCGCATTACCGCCGGTGGTGGTTTCCGGATTGCCGAAAACAACACCGATTTTCATGCGGATTTGGTTGATAAAAATTAAGGAGGTCATTGTTTTATTGATTGTGCCGGTGAGTTTACGCAAGGCTTGGGACATGAGGCGCGCCTGAAGTCCCATGTGGGAATCGCCCATTTCGCCTTCTATCTCAGCGCGGGGAACCAGGGCTGCGACCGAATCGATCACAACAATATCAATGGCACCGCTACGAATCAGCATATCCGTAATTTCTAACGCCTGTTCGCCGGTGTCAGGCTGGGAAACCAGCAGTTCATCTGTATTCACACCCAATTTTTTAGCATACGCAATGTCCAACGCATGCTCGGCGTCAACAAACGCCGCGATACCGCCCTGCGCCTGTGCGGTGGCCACCGCATGTAAAGCCAGCGTGGTTTTGCCGGATGATTCCGGGCCGTAAATTTCGGTCACACGTCCTCGGGGAATGCCGCCTATGCCCAGTGCTTTGTCCAGCGCCAGCGAACCGGTGGAAATCACCGGCACAGCAATTATCTCCCGGCTGCCTAATTTCATAATGGAGCCTTTGCCAAACTGACGTTCAATCTGGGTCATGGCGGCGTCAACCGCTTTTATTTTGTCAGGTATTTCACTCATATCAGTCTCTTTTCATAAATTTAGCTTTAACTATGTTAAGGATACGAACAAAAATGACTGTATCACAGTTCAGAAATAATTTCAAATATCAAACATTCTTTTATAATTCGTGCTTTCCCTAAAAAGAATATACTCAATATATTTGATTTTGATTATGTTGTTCGTATCCAGCGGATTCCATTCAAGGTGGCTCTCATATAGAAAATTACAACGAATCGTAGTGTCCCCCAATAGCAAAAATGTAAATGGAATCATCATCAAATTTATATACAACTCGTTCTCCCTTAGACAACTGGCGAGACCAAAATCCTGATAAATTATGACGAAGCAGTTCAGGTTTCCCCATTCCCATAGCAGGATTGCCTCTCTGTATTTCTTGAATAATCTTGCATAGATTCTTGTGCTGCTTCATATCCTTTTTACGTAACTTTTCGTATTACGACCAGGTTTTACCCTCAAATACGATTGATCTCATTCATTTCCTCTTTTGTGGGTATATATCCAGTGCCAGCATGATGTGTTTTCAATGATTCAACAATCTGTTTTGTAAGCGATGCACTCTGAAGCACATGCAAAGTCTCCTTTTCTCTTTTCCAATCTTCTGCACTAAGAACAACAAAATCGTTACCTGCACTCCTTTTTACATGGATAGTTGAATGATTCAACATAGCTTGGTCTAAGAAAGGTTAAATATTTGCTTTGAATTGGTTTACTGAAACTTCAATCATATTTGACTCCTTTTAAATCTGGCCGATTTTTTTTCGTAATTCACCTAAATATAGCGATCCACCATTTCAGTGATGAAGCGCTCTACGCCGGCATCGCCTTCCTGGGTACGGGTGTTTTCAACAAGCTGTTTGATTTTACGGAAGGTTGAAGGATCGTTTTGCAAATCATCAGTTGAACGAAAGGCGCCACCCCTTCGGCCAGCGCGATATATCAGCCGATCCGTATCGGAAAGCTCGCGATACTTGCGTATCACTTCCAGCATCGTAGCTTTATCCCGAGGCATTTTACCGGATACTTCCTCCAAAAGATTCATGATATGATCGCTGGTTACCGTGCTGGTGATACTGTCCAGGGAGCTGATAAACAGTTCAAGTTCCTCTGCCAGCATATCATCGGTCAGCATGGTGAAAGTCCCCTGTTCAAGTTTCTCGTAAAGCGGCACACGCCGGGGAACTCTCAGGCTGCGCAACCGAATAAAATGCGGGTTGATCTGGTTGAGCACGTCAGCGGTGGCCTGGGCATGTTCGCGCCACATCTCCTGCCCGCCAAGACCCGGCATGACATATTCGGAAAGTTCCATGCCGGCGTTAATCACCTTACGACCGGCTTTTACATGGCCTTCACCGGTAACGCCTTTTTTCATAAGTTTCAATAAAGGATCATAACCGGTTTCAAGCCCGATATGAATCCGATCCAAGCCGGCCTGGCGAATTTGTTTGAGGGATTCTGCGGATTTACGCGTCACCGTTTTGGAACGCGTATAAGTTGTGACCCGACTGATTTGGGGGAATTGGCTTTTCAAAAATTTTAAAGTTTCAACCAGTGCGTCGGTTTTCATAATCAGATTGTCGGCATCCTGCAAAAAACAGGCGTTCGTACCATAATACAACCATAACGCCACACTTCGATAACTGTTGCTATATTGATGGTCTCCCATAATGCGGCCAATTACCTGATCGTTCACGGCTTCGCCAAAGCCCATTTTCTTTGCCAATGCGAACACATCATCGGCAATCGCACGGGCCGTTCGGATATCCTGCTTAATTTCATCAACGGAGCGAAGTGAAAACTTACGGCGTTTATACACCGGACAAAAAAGACAATGATTCCAAGGACAATTACGGGTGAAACGCAGCAAAAGGCTTTGCGCTTCATTGGGCGGCCGGATAGGGCCTTGCTCGAAATTTAATTCATTCGATTCCATTTGTACTCCTGCCAGACAAGTCATACTGAAACATATTAAATTGATGACTTACTTTTATTGAAAAAAAGGGCCAAAAGGCCAAATAGAAAACTTAAAAAGTGTCAACATGAACAAATTCGCTGACCTCGCGCCGCTTGGGGGCAGAACCGGTTTTCTGAGGGTAGCCCATGGGAATCAACGTTACGACCTCATGGCCGGTTGGAACTTTCAGTATTTCAGCGGCCTTGTTATGATCGAACAATCCCACAATGACGGTGCCAATGCCCAGGCTTTGAGCGGTCAGACAAAGGGTTTGGCAGGCAAGACCGAGATCGTACATAAACCAATCGACGAATTTGGTGGTCACCTTATCTTTATAGTAGCCCGACGTTCCTAATTTCGCACATAAGGCCAATAGTATCGGCGCGGCGACAATAGCTTTGGTGGCGGGATTTTTAGGGGCGATAGTTTCCTGTAATTGTTTTCTGAGCATCGCATCTTTGACATTTACGATTTCCCAACATTGGGTGTTGGCCCAGGATGGCGACCAGCGCACCGCTTCCAGGATCGTGTTCAAACTTTCTTCCGATATTTCCTGATCGGTATATTTACGCACACTTCGTCTTTCTTGAATTATCTTTATTAAGTCAGACATTGTTTACCTCTTCGTTTAAAATTTATTTTGTAAGTTTTAAGTGCAACATTTCTAATGAATTGTTAATCGGAATCTTTGTCCTTAGTATCTGAGTACTGATCTTTTGAGTTATCTATAGATTAGGATAAGGGGAAATTTTAAAAGTATTGTTGTAGCTTTCAAATACCACACGGAAATTTTTAAAGAAATTGATTTGCCCCAGTAAAGTTCGTATTTCTTTGCTTGATTGGTTTACCCATGCAAACGCAAGATCAATTGACGCAAACCGTTCAATAGTTGATTTTACTAAAACAGCATACGCTTCAACTCCCTTGAACAGACCTCCCATTGGAAGTTTAAGACGCTGAGCTTCCCACTTAAAACCTAATCTGAGACCGTGATCAAACGGAAGGATATTTAAAGCGGCTCCTGAATCCACTAAAGCAGGAACAGAAATTGCTCTTTCTTGATGTGTAAGGCAAACGTTCACAACTGGCATGCCCAAAGGAAATGGTGGAAATAGGAGTATATGAAAAACATTTTTCAGTCATAATTCCCTATTGTCAATATATTCCTGGAGTTTTGCGGCAGCCATTTCCATCCCTAAAGGTGTAAATACAGGATTGATATTCCCCTTTTCGAAATATTGAGATAATTTCGAAATTGTTCTCTCTTCCTCTTGCAACATCATCGAAATATCAGCAATCAGCAGCAATTTATCCGCTCTGGATAGTCGTTTTATAACCTCTTGTTCAATTTGAGTTAAAGTCATATATTTTCATCCGGCTTGCTTTTATCCAAAGGCAATCATCTATCAAGATACCACAAATCATGGTCAATTGATATAAAAAACGACTCTCGCGGACTTACAGTTAAACTCTGCGTTTCAAAAAAACAAAAATCAGATTAGGATCGGGATCGAAATAACTTCCTCATTCCCTAGTATAATTTTAAACTTTAAACTGATTCGTTTCAATATAGGGTTTATCTTCCACATCAATCACACGAACAATCTCTTTATTCAACCGCTGTTTCATTTCCGCAATGACCGCTCTGTTCTTATTCAAGGTATGCGCAAAAGCAAGGGTTTCGGTCATCAATTTCTCCCCGTGACAGGCTTTCCTAACAATATGATGCTGTTCGCACTCCTGAGCGGTCAGGCGCACACCGGTGTATTGCATCTCTTCCAGTTTATACTGCGGAATGGCTTTTTGCAACAAAGCGTTCATACCGGGAAGAAAAGGAATGCCCAGATCAACTTCCGGAAAGCAGAAAAAACCGCGGTCAGAGCGCATATATCGAAAATCAAAGGCGCAGCACAAAATCGCGCCGCCGGCAAAGGCATGCCCGGTTATTGCGGCGATTGTAATAAGTGGGTAAGTAACCAGGCGTTTAAACAAGCGGTTCAAAGTATTAAAAAATTTTTGTGAGGTTTCCCAATCCGCTTTTTGAATAATGGGCGCCAACCATTCCAGATCAATGCCGTTGGAAAAAATTTTGGTGTGTGCAGATTTGACAATTAGCGTGCGAGCTTTCGTGTCTATCTCGACTCGGTCTAAAATCGCCAGAAAATCTTCTAAAAAGGGGGGATTGAACACGTTTTCGCCGTTGTCCAATGTTACCACCGCAACGGTTTTATCCACTGTGTAACGAATCATTACGATCAATTTACCTTTCTCTAAGTTGAATTATTCCTTTTATAGGCAGTTGCAAGTGCAAGCGCCCGGCGTCTTTTCATCTTCTGATGTTCCCATAACCGTCGTATTGTGTTAGAAGAACCATATATAGGCGGCATAGGCGGCATAGGTCGCAATCTGATTTTCACCTGCCAAGGCTGTTTTAGAAATTCAAGACTGCCATTTTTCAGGTTATTCATTTTCCTGACAAAAAGCGGTTTGTGATACCGGACATTCCGGGCGAAGACTTGCTCGTAGCGTTGTGGAATTGTCGGGAAAAAATACGAAATGTGCTTGTGGGATGATTTGGCCAAAGAGGGCATGCGCTTCACCTTGCCAATCGGTTTGCCTAAAACGAAATTTTCTTGTTTTTTGATTGCGGTCAAAAATTCGCGAATTGTCTGGGCGCGTGTGTAAGTAACCACTTTCCCGGTTTCAAAAAGAGAATGACTATCGGACCCCCCGGTAATACCTTTGCCCAATGATTGGGCGAAGGCAACGGCTTTTTGATTCTTTTTGCGGGTCACCGCACCGTTTAAAACTTCAACGGCATCGGCTTGCTCCAATACGGATTGATCAATAAAACCTTTTTGAATATTTTTAGGTACATTGGTATAGGATGGCGCATAAGGATGGGCGACACTTACAAGACATTCATACTGTTGTTTAGCACGCATCAATTGAGCGATCGTCAGGTTTGTGTTGGAATGGGGGTCCCGCGTTTTATTGTTTTTAATATGCGTTTCATAAAAACGGATTAAAGCCTCTAATCTGGCAAAATAAACCAGGATATGTGGACCTTCGGCGATGCTGATCTCAATGCCCGGAATAATCGGAACATGTTTCTTAATTTCAAAAGCGCGCAAGACTCCTTTGATTTCGTTATGGTCCGTGATCGCCAAACCGATTTGAAGCTTATCGGCGCGGCGGATTAATTTTGAGATACGGGTGAAACTATCGGAAAAACGGGTGTGTACATGCATGTCCATAACCATAAACCCGTTATCGCGAATCATTTTCAGATAGGGTCGCGGATGTTCAATTTTTACACGGGTTAATACTGGCGCGTTATTTTGTGAAGATGAATGATCAGTTTTCATAAGCCCTCTTAGCAGGTTTCGTAGTTAATAATG
>JAOZRC010000319.1 GCA_029940345.1 Desulfobacterales bacterium | reverse complement strand
ACGTTGACGCCTGTTGGCTACGATGTTATCGAAAGCGGTAATAGTGCAGAAGGGATCGAACGATTTCGCTCACGGAAGGTGGATTTAATTATCACAGACGTAATTATGCCGGAAAAAGAAAGCATCCGGCAGATAAAAAAATTACGGCTGGCATTCCCTGATTCCAAGGTTATCGCTATCTCCGGCGGAGGCATCAAACTGACGGCTGACTCGCTATTTACTGCCAAAACAGGGACGCTTCGTATTTTCACCAAACCAATTCGGAAAAAAGAACTGTTGCAAGCAATCAAAAAAATCTTAAAATAATTGGGGCCTTACGCGCCAGGATAAGGCGGGGCGAAACCCCGTTCACATTGCCGACCAACACCTCGTTGCCATGCTCTGCGTCAGGCCAGAACGCTAATCTGCTCAAAAAAGAGTTCCTACGCTGAACATGCGAACCAGCCGAAGTGTCCCCGTATATGTTGGCATCCCAAAACTATCCTAATAGTGTTTGAAAAAGCCATCCGAACTGATTGGAAAAATTATGGAAAACAGGCAATTGCAAGCATATGCCAAAGACCTGGCACAGATTTACGAAAAAGAGAAGGAAAGACGGACGAAACTGGAAATTGCCAACCGGCAGTTAATGGTCACAATCAATGGGGTTACAGATGCGTTGGTTACCTTGGATGTTGACCTGAATATTCTTAATGCCAATACGATGTTTTTAAATCTCATCGGTAATCCGGCCGAGCAAACGGAAGGCCAATCACTCAAAAAATACTTGTCGCCCGAGCATTGGGGGGAACTATATGAAGGACTGTCCCAACTTAAAATTCCCGATAAAGTCATGACTACGCCGGGTGTCTACAACACGCAGTATTACAAAACGATTCGTTCGCCGATTACCGACGTCCAGGGGCACCCGCAAGGCTTTGTCTTTTGTTTGCAGGATGAAACCCGGCGCAAGCGCAATGAAAATCTGAAAGAAGAATTCTTAGGTCTGGTTTCGCATGAAATTCGCACCCCGCTAACGGCAATCACCGGTCTGGCACCGTTCCTGGAAGAATCACTCAGCGAACACATGAGCGAAGAGGACAAAGAATATTTGGCCATGATGCAGGAATCCAGTGACCGCCTGATCAAAACAGTCAGTGAATTGTTTGACGCGGCCTCTTTTTCCACCCAGATGAATTTTTCGTCAGACATTCCTGACCTGCATGATGTCTTGGATGAAGCGCTTACACGGGTCAACTCCGCACTGACCAAGGCTAACATCAGCATTGAAAAACGTTTGGGTCAATTCACACCCAAGTTTTATGGTGATCGTGAACAAATGATAAAAGCGATCGGTTATATCCTGGACAATGCGATCCGATTTAGCGAGGCCGATTCTACGGTGACTATCACAACGTCATCGGACAAAGAAATGTGGAAAATCACCATTCACGATCAAGGCGTAGGAATTCCTGCAACTCAGATTGATTATGTTTTCGAACACTTTTACCAGGCCGAAGAACTCACTTCACGGACATATGAAGGACTCGGCTTGGGATTGTCCATCGTAAAAAAAATTGTGCAGGCACATAAAGGCAATATTGAGTTGCAAAGTGAACCGGGAAAGGGAACATGCGTGATCATCCGTTTGCCGAAATATAAAAAAATTGATCCGCCGACACTGCAGAGCGAAATTAAGAAATTAAAAACCGAACTCGCCTTTCATCAAAAACAAACCCAACAATATGCCATTGACCTGGCCCAAATTTATAAAAGTGCCCGTTCTTACAATCAAGGGCAGGTTGCATCAAAGCTTCAAAAAACGAAAAATCAACTCATCCGTTCAGATAAATTGGTTACAATGGGCAAATTGACCGCAGGCATTGCCCATGGAATCAACAACGCAATTTTTCCCCTGATTCTCAGTGTGGAAATCCTGTTAAAACCGGATAACTATCCGGATGTCGATTCTGTCCAAATGCTGCAACGAATGCACACCCAATTGTGGCAAGCCATTAATATGCTTAAGCAGTTGCTTGATTTCACAAAAAAGGAAAACCAATCCTTTACCACTGTCGAAGTGGTCGGACATTTAAGTCGGACGGTCCAATCACTTGAGTTTCAATTGCGTAAAGCCAAAATTGAGGTTGAAGAAGCTTTTGATACAGACATGGCTAATGTTTCCGGCAACGCGGGACAACTGGAACAGGTGTTCGCCAGTATTATCAGCAATGCCATTGATGCGATGCCGGCCGGCGGCAAGCTCATTCTCAGCGTCAAGATCAATAAAGCGCCTGACGAAGACAATGCGTCTTCCTTTGTTGAAATTGCCTTTCAAGATACCGGACGCGGAATCGCTCAAAAGATATTTGATAAGATTTTTGAACCGTTTTATACAACCAAAGCCGAGGAACAGGGTTCCGGTTTAGGGCTGTTTATTGTCCACCAAATAATTGAAAACCATGGCGGTGTCATTGATGTCGAAAGTGAATTAGGACGTGGATCTGTCTTCACAATCAGATTACGGTTAATCCGATGACGGAACAATCAGACAGCATCGCCCAGGCCCTGATTTACGCTCGTGACCTGGCGCTTATTTACAAACAAGAGAAAGTCAAACGGCAAGAGCTGGAAGAAGCCTACCGTCTTTTGGCCGAGGAAAAAAAAGCATTGGCCGAGGAGAAAGAGCAATTACTGGCATACGCCAAAGATTTCAGGGAATTATATCAACAACAACAACAAACGCTTTTAAAAATAAAAGCCGCTAACCTGGAAACAATCTATTGTTTATCAAATGCCGCTGAATTCAGAGATAATGAAACAGGCGACCATCTTCAACGCATGAGCCACTATTCGATGCTGATCGCCAAAACCATGGGATGGCCCGATGAACAGGCCGAGCGGCTTAAACATGCCAGCCCGATGCACGATATTGGTAAAATCGGTATTAATGACGCCATCCTGTTTAAACCGGCGGCCTATGATGACGATGAATTCGAAATAATGAAGAAACACACGACCATCGGCTACCAGATTTTAAAAGATTCTGAATCGGACTTGCTTCAACTGGGAGCCAGCATCGCCTGGACGCATCACGAAAAATATAATGGTTCCGGTTATCCGTGCCAACTCAAAGGTGATGCCATCCCTATTGAAGGACGCATCGTCGCCCTTGCGGATGTTTATGATGCCCTGAGAACCGCAAGAGTTTACAAACCGGCTTTCACCCGTAAAAAGGCATTGGCCATAATGGCAGAGGGCAATGGCTCGCATTTTGATCCGAATATTTTTGACGCGTTTATGGCATCGCTTGAACAGATTGAAACGTTTCGGGAAACTCTTGGGCAAGAATCTGACCGAGCCGGTGTCAGGCATCAGGGCGTTGCTGTTGAAACCTGAAAAATGGCGCATTATTAACCGATGAAAAAAAACACATCAAAATCTGTTAACACTTCCGTTGCGCCTTGGGGTCTGTTACTTGCGTTGGTGGTTATCTTTTTGATCGTATTCTTAGTCGGCGGTTATTACTATGATAATCGCAAGGAACAGATTAAGCGGGAAAAATTTGACGAACTGGCGGCTGTCACCCAATCAAAAATCAGACGCATCGTTAACTGGCGACAAAAATCAATCAATGTAGCGGAGTCTTTTATTTCCAATCCGTTAATTATGGATGAGCTTGAATTTTTAATTACCAACCGTGGTAAGGACATTCACAAAAGATATGTTGATTTTTGGCTTCAAGATCAGCAAAAGAAGCATTATAAAACAATTTATCTGTTAGATCGTTACGGTAAAATTTGCTCTCATGGTAATCTTGGCAAAAACGATGAACCACCGCTTCCCATCATAAAGGAACTCTTCGGAAAATCCTTACATAAAGGCGAAATTATCTTTTCGGACCTCTATAAAAATCCCTCTGACGAGATTGTATTCTCAATTTTAGTCCCTTTGCTGAAAAGCCAATTTTGTTTTGGAGCCTTTTTTGCTGAAATTGATCCGTATAACTTCTTATTTCCTTTACTTGCCGAATGGCCAGTTCCAAGTCAGACCGCTGAAACCCTGATGGTGCGTCGTGAAGGTGATGCCGTGGTGTTTTTAAATGAGTTGCGTCATCGTAAAAATACGGCGTTGATGTTGCGTTTGCCGGTTACACGTCCAGAAGGAAAAAGTTTGCCGGCGGCTTATGTTGCCACGGGAGGGCAAGATCAAGTGGAAGGTACGGATTACCGTGGCACCGCCGTGATTGCCAATGTCGGTAAAATACCTGGCACAACCTGGTTTATTATCTCCAAAGTGGATAAAAATGAAATATTCGAGCATTTGAAAACAACGATGGCTCAAATGTTTTTTTTTGTTATTGCATTGATTCTGTTTGTCGCCTGGGTGGTTGTGGTGATGATTTTTAAGCAGCGCGCCCAATTAGTGAAGACTCAGTTGCAAGCCAAAACAGATCGACAGGCATTGGTGCGCCATTTTAATTATTTGACTCAAAACGCCAACGATTTTATTTTCCTATTGAATAACACCGGCAAAATTCTCTACGCCAACCGTAAAGCACAGTCGCTTTACGGCTATAAATTGGATGCATTATTAACGATGCAGGTCGATGCGCTTTGGACGCCATCGACTTCGAAGGATCGTTTCAAACAGGTCATAACGGATGACGCTCTTCTCCAAGAAGGCATCATCTTTGAAACCGAACATCAACGCCGCGATAGCACGGTGTTCCCGGCTGAATACAGCATCCATAAGGTAGAAATCGAAAGCGCCTGCTATTTTCAAATTATCGGACGTGATATTTCCTTGAAAAAGGAAAAAGACGCTAAAATCACAATGCTGTCCCAGGCAATTGAACAAAGTCCGACAGCTATTGTCATTACCGATCTGAATGCTGATATTGAGTATGTGAACTCGACATTCAGTCGCTTGACGGGCTATTCTTCTGAAGAAGCGATCCGGCAAAACCCGCGCATCTTACAATCGGGAGAAACCCCCAGACACGTTTTCACCGAATTATGGGCAACGATCACAGACGGTAAAGTTTGGCATGGCGAATTTTACAACAAGCGCAAAAATGGAGAATTCTTCTGGGAAGACGCCACCATTCTCCCGCTCAAAAATGATCAGGATCAAATAACAAACTATATGGCACTTAAAATTGATATAACACCAAGAAAAAGCTTAGAAGCAGAATTGGTGGAACACCGGAAACAGTTAGAACAAAAAGTAGAGGAGAGAACGTTTGAACTTGATCGCTCCCTGAAAGAAGTGGAACAAGCTAAAGACCGGATGGAGGGCATTTTAGCCTCGATTGCGGATGGGCTGATCGTAACGGATTTAAACAATCGTATTGTTTTAATAAATCAAGTGGCCCAAAAAATGTTTCAGGTCAGCCTTCCCGATGTTATAAACCAATCATTGGATACGATTATTTGCCAGGAACGCCTCCAAAAAGACTTCAAAATGATCCCCAAACAGCAACAGTCTGATGTTATTTTTGATTTTGAAATTGCCAGTCCGGATAAGGGCAAACTAAAGACGTTTAATGCACGAACATCTGTCTTTAAAGACCAAAATGGAACAGTGTCCGGCAAAATAATGCTATTTCGCGATGTCAGCCAAATGCGTGAAGCCGAGCGCATGAAAAACGAATTTATCTCCACAGCGGCACATGAAATGCGAACACCCCTGACTTCCATCAGAGGCTTCTCGGAACTATTGATGCTACGCAAGGATCTTAGCTATTATGAAAAGCATAAATACTTAAACTACATTAACCAAAAAGCGGTCAATCTGTCGAAAATTATCAGTGATTTGCTAGACATTGAACACATTGAGTCCGGACGCCGCTTTGGTCTTCATAAAACGCTCTGTTTGATTGACAGCATTATCAAAGAGGTCGTTGAACTTTTTTCCACACCTGATGAAACACACTTTTTTGAAACATGCCTAACAGGACAAGCCGTTCAACTGGACATTGATAAAACCAAAATTAGCCAGATGCTTAAAAATTTGATTGATAATGCAGTCAAATACTCTCCTGATGGCGGTCGGATTCGTATTAGTGGTAAAGTGGACCGGGAGCGCTATGAAATTACCGTGGAAGATCAGGGGATCGGCATGACACCGGAAGAGGCAGCCAAAATTTTCGATAAATTCTATAGGGCCAATGCGACAACAACATCCATTGAAGGAACCGGACTGGGCATGGGTATTTCTAAATATATCGCTGAAGCCCATAAGGGTGATATAGCAGTTGCAAGCAAATATGGAGAGGGGACGCAGGTGGTTGTCACACTTCCGATGCCTTAACAGGTTTCAGGTGTCAGTCGTAGGTTGGGTTGAGGAACGAAACCTGACGAATTCAGGCTGATGCCAGGTTTCGTTCCTCAGAGCCTGTTTGGAAAGTCGTGATCGAAGCGAAAAAGTGGGAGAGCGAGGGCTGATTTTCGCAAATTTTAAGGGAATAGCCGGCCTATTGCCAT
>JAOZRC010000318.1 GCA_029940345.1 Desulfobacterales bacterium | reverse complement strand
TGTTGCGCGGCTTTTGACCGTTTTCTACCGAAATGACGCCCCGCTGGGGCTGTTGTGGTCTCTTGTCTGTTTTTTATACCTTCACATAACATTTGCTGAATGATTTGGGCAAGTATGGAATTCTGTATGCGTTTGAAGCGAAAGCAAACATCTGAAATCTTCGCCGAAGGTTAGACTGGAATTCATCGTTGTCTCTATTTTTTTGAGATTAATTCATGAAACGACAAATATCATTTCAGCAAGATGGCCTTTCTTTCCCTTACAACAGCGAAAAATCATCTCTTATCCGGAGTCTGAAAACGGTTTCCATAAAAAACCTGTATAAAAACGGGAATATATATTCCCGAATGTAAAATATATTTCCCAATATCAATGAATTTCAATTATTACCATTGCTTAGGATAATTAATAGTTTTTTAAGCGAATATATTTTCCCATTTTCCCGCCCGTATATTTCTTCCAAAATCCCCTAAAATTTTTTATAAACAATGATTTCAGATAGTTAATTATTTTCATTTGATCCAGGCATTCAATTTGCAAGATAGATAGGCATTTAAATAAACAATATTCTGTCTTGCAGAATTCTACTTTGTTAGATTAGATACAACTAATTTAAATAATTGAATAATCAAATTTGAAGTGATTTTTAAAAACCTTATAAAAACTGATGGTTACCGGTAATCTGACAAAGTAGAATTAGAGGAGTTGGAACAATGAAAAAGACAGGTGTCACAATCAATATTCCACTATTTTTTCTCGAATATGATTTTGAGAGCAAATATAAGACTGAACCAAATGCCCGAACACGAGTTCGATTATTAGGTTTATCTCACATTCAGGAAGGCAAAAGCTTCTCTGAAATAGCGCGAATGCTTAAAGTCGGCCACAAGACAGTATCTGGGTGGCTTGTTCGTTGTTCTAACTGAGGTAAAAAAAACCGCTCAACGCACCGGCATCGGTGTGGTGCGCAAATTTTATTCAAAAGCCGACGCATTTACCCACCGCCACCCCCAAAAAAATGTGCTGTTAGCCTTTTTATCAGTTGGCGGCTTTACCCGTGACGCTCTGCGGTTTTGCAAAAAAACGGCATCGGAACGGCTACAAAAATTGTTTATTTTCAAAAAAAGGAATAAACGACACGCCAGTTGTATTAAAATCACACGATTGTATCCATAGACGCAAACTCCGGCTCATGCAAGGGGATCAGAATATCTGCTGATTCTTTGACTTTCATCATAATATCATACGCATTGTAGGAATTGATCAGCGTTCCTGGCGGAATCACATCCATCTCCATCGCTTTGATAGCTGGCGGCGGGTTAAAATTTTCATTGATGACACAAAAACCGGTGATGGCGGCCTTGCCGGCATCCGTATCGATGAATAGCGTAAGACCGCCCTCTGTATGAATCGGCGTATGCATCACCCGGATACCAGGGGCAATTTCCATATCATCGGTAATGACCTTTATTTGTCCGTTTTCCTCCACATCCTCAATATAGTCTTCCAGGTAACGATAATCCAACGGATGCGGATTATGGACAGAATCCAACTCTTTGGCATGCACGTATATTTCGGCATTGGCGCATTTGTAATCATTCTCACAGTGATCATTGTGCAGATGGGTGTGAATGATCACATCAATATCTTCCGGCGTTAACCCCCAGCGCTGCAAGCCCTCTTCAAACTTGTAAATTTTGCCGCTGATCGCCTTTTCTCTTTCCGGAGATTGAATCGGGCTCATTTCACCGGTGTCTACGATTATTTTACGATCCCCACCTTCCAAATACCAGCAGTAAATCGGGATCGTATACTGCTGCCCGGCTCCGTATTGATACGTCATCATACTCTTGTCAAAAATTTTGGTTCCCACTACAATAGGGTGTATTTTATACTTCATGTGGTTTCCCTTTTTCAAAATAGTTATTCAGATGAATCACTTCACAAAATCATTGGAAGGATGACGACCATTAAAAGCCGTCCATCCCGATGCCATTTTGAAACAGATGATCTGGTTTCATTAATCCATACGGTTGCCACCGGCAACCGTTTTAACGTTCGATTCGTCTACCCTGAAATTTGCGGAATTTTGCCCTCGTTCGCACACTTTTCAGCTTCGATCACGACTTATCAAATAAGCTTTTAGGAACGCGAATTAAAAATCATTCAATATTTCATGACGCACCGACAAATAAAACTACCATTGTTTATCACAAATTTCAAGCTTTTGCTTTTTCTTTAAACATGGTAAGGAATGCAAATTTGAAAAATTGGGAAGAACTTGTCCGCTGGAATTTAAGCTTAATTTCGAAAACCGCATTTAAAGAGGAACCATGCAAGCAAAATGCTGTTTTATCTTAACAGTGCCAATTATATTAGTTGTCGCGGCCATCGTATTCGCTGGAAGCCCTGATATTATCAATAACACCGCCGATTTCAGCCATGCCAGTGGCAAGTTGGGCAATTTTCGCGCGCTGATTATTGGTATTGACGAATATACGGATCCGATCATTCCCGACCTGAAGACCGCTGTCAACGATACTGTCGCCATAGGCAGTATCCTTAAAAAGCGCTATGGTTTCAAGGTCAGATACTTGCTCAATCGTCAAGCCAGTTGGAACGGTATTGACCGGGCGTTGCGCCAACTGGTGGAAACGGCGCAACCGTCCGACAGCGTATTGATCTATTATGCCGGACATGGTGAGCGGGACAGCCAATATAAAGATGGCTGGTGGATCCCGGCCGATGCGCACGCCGGTCAAAAACGCACGTTTTTCGACAATACGATGGTGCAAAAAGCGATGCGCTTTCTAAAGGCGCAGCATGTGCTTTTAATCGCTGATTCCTGTTACGCCGGAACACTGTTCGGCCAGCGCACCCGCGCCACACCTGCGACGATCACTGACAAACATTATCTGAGCATCTTTAACGATAAAAGCCGCTGGGGCATGTCCTCCGGAAGCAACAAACCGGTAGCCTGTCACACCGTAACGCTGCCTGAACAGCGCACCCGCACCACGTCTTCGAAGACCCCCGAAAAATATTATTTGAGTATCTTTAACGATAAAAGCCGCTGGGGTATGACCTCTGGCGGCGACGAACCGGTGGCCGATCTGGGCGGCGGCAGGCATAGCATTTTTGCCGCCCAACTGCTCAAAACTCTCAGGCGTAGTACACAACCCTATTTAAGCACCTTTGAACTTTTCAGAACCGTTGCCCCGGTTGTGATGAACGAAACCGATCAGACACCTATATGCGGTCCCATTCGGGGAACCAGCGGTGACAGGGGCGAGTTTGTATTTGTCGCGGTGACACCCCCTAAGCCGAAACCGACTCCGAAACCCATTGTCCATCCTGAAACTGAGATGTGGCGTTTTGTCAAACGGTTCGATACCCTTTTTGATTACAACGCATTTTTGCTAACTTATCCCCAGAGCAAATATGCGCCTGCGGCTAAACTGCGATTGCGGCAGTTACGGCGTTTGGCGACAGCGTCTTCACCACAACCAACCTTCCCAACGATCCGTCGAAAAAAAATAACCAACTCCCTGGGTATGGAATTTGTATTTATTCCTGCCGGTAAATTTATAATGGGCAGTCATAAAGATGAACCCAATCGTTACGGCGATGAAACGCAGCATAAGGTGGTTTTAACAAAGGGTTTTTATATGCAAACTACAGAAATTACGCAAGGGCAGTGGAAAGCGGTGATGGGCGCGAATCCGTCTGATTTTAAGAATTGCGGGAATGACTGTCCGGTTGAGAATGTTTCCTGGAATGATGTACAATTGTTTATTAAAAAACTCAATCAAAAAGAAAGAATCGCTAAGTGCCAGCTACCGACTTACCGGCTGCCGACTGAAGCACAGTGGGAGTACGCTTGCCGAACCGGCATGCAGACACCTTTTGCTTTCGGGAAATGTTTATCAACGGATCAGGCGAATTATGATGGGAATTATCCGATGCCAGATTGTTCCAAAGGCGAGTATCGTGAAAAAACAATCCCAGTGGCAAGTTTGAAGGCGAATAAATGGGGGTTGTATGATATGTACGGTAATGTGTGGGAGTGGTGTCAGGATTGGAAAGGTGACTATCCATCGGGTCTGATTACGGATCCTCTCGGCCCGTCATCAGGCTCGATTCGGGCCTTGCGTGGCTGTTCCTGGTACAACTACGCCGGGGATTGTCGTAGCGCCTATCGCCACTACGGCCGCCCGGATAACCGCTACTACGGTGTCGGTGCACGCCTCATAAGATTATTGCCCTGAACCCTTTTTCAATAACTGTTACCACACTTTGGGTAACCGTCCACTCCCCCTCTGGTTCCCATGCTCCGGCGTGGGAACCTTTTTATGCACAAAGCCGCGTCAATTCAAAGTCCATGGGATACGCCATACGTTCCCACGATTGAATTCACGTTCCTTATTCGGAGGATAAAAAGGCCACCCCCCACGTTCCCGGACCCATGTGTACGCCGGATGTCAATGACATGGGTTGCAGCCTGATTTCAGCTTGTGAGTAGCGCTCTTTGATCTTTTTTTGAACAATTTTCGCCACCCATTCATGATTATCAGTGTATTCCAACAAAATCAATGGTGCCGTATTCACATCAAAGGTGTTTGCCAGTTTTTCCATCGCAAACCGTATCTGCGCTTTCCGATTGTGCACCGAACCCACTTTTTTTGCACCTTGTGAGCAGGGTGTGATCACCGGTTTGACATGCAGTAAATCACCCCAAAATGCACCGGATTTGGATAGGCGGCCGCCGGCCGCCAGAAAGTGAAGCCGATCTAAAAAAATAAATTCCATACTTCGTTCAATTATTTTTTGCGCAAACGCAATAACCTCCGCGGCGTTATCTGTCCGGGCCAGATGGTCAAGCGTTGCGATGACAATCATGGCCAATCGTCCTGAAGCCGCGCCCGTATCAATCACTGAAAAACGATTGTCATGATCATGTTTTTTTTTCCACGCCATTGCCGCGGCATAGTTACCGGTAAAAACTGAGCCTACACAAAGGTATAACACACGATCAAATTGATTCAACACGCTTTCATAGTACTGATGGCGCTCGAATCGTGATGCTTGTGCGGTGGACGCCCGGCCGCCTTGTTGCATATAGCGATATAGTTCGGAGCCATCACAAAGCGTTTCCGGGAGCACCGCATGCTGGGTGACAATATAACTGTTTAAAAGGGTGAATTCGTATTCCAGAGCGTCCTGAACAGCTAAAGAACCGGCGGCGTCCGTCATAATATGTAGCGGCGTATCTTTTTTAGGCCGTTTGAACGCTTTGACCTGATCCTTTAGATTTTCATCCGACCAATGAACGATTTTTCCGATTGATTCGGCTGTTTGACGCACAGCGTCTTTATCATCCGTATGCAGATGGATTTTAATCAGTTGATCAGCAGCAGTCGCTACGACGCTGTTGCCGCCAGGCAGCAGTCGTCGGACAGCTTCGTTCTTGGCATCTTGAGTCTGAATGACCGCATTAATACAGTGGCCGCTACCATTTTCAACTTGAAAAGCGGATGAAATCCGAAGCCGGTTTTTAAATCGCTGCGTGATAGGTGTCAGTTCGGCATCGGCACTGTAGAGGCAGTTAAAAAACCCTTCCAAATGAAGAAACACACCCAAAGCGCCGGCATCCACAACACCCGCTTCTTGCAATTCTGGTAAAAGAGTATGGGTTTCCCAGACAGTTTTAGCCAGATGATCAATAATTACCTGGCTGCTGTTTCGATTTATCTCCCGTTGTATGGTTAATATTTCAGCCAGTGCATCGAACACCGACAGCATCGTTCCCTTACGAGGACTGTGAATCGCTTGCCAGGCAGCATCCCTTCCGCTTCTGGCCGCAGCGACCAGGTTTTGCTCCGAATCCGCTTTGATGAACGCTGCGAAAAAACTGACCGCAATGTTGCCGGAATTACCGCAGGCGGATCGACAGAGCGCATGGATAAGCGCTTCCCGACTTAGATCAGTGTGACGAAAAGGGCTGAGACTGATAACCAGATTGCGCCCGGTGTCACCATCCGCAACGGGAAAGACGTTGATACGATCCAGCAAATCAGCCCAGGCTGACATTCTTTCAAGACCTGTGACATAAGCATTGTATAATTTTTGATTCATATTTTGGCATCCTTCATTTACTAATTAACACTTCATAGTATCCTATTTAAAAATTATGGCTAAATATAAACCCGGAGTGCGAAAGTTAAGCGAAGCGGTCTTTCGCAAAGTTATATTGCGAAAGACCGTTCCACTCCGTTCCTCTGCTCTGCTTAACTTTCGCACTCCATAATTACCATTGAATTTGAATAAGATACGCTTCATACCAAAAACTGTTCCTGAATGTAAAGCATTGCTTTGTGAGGAGCATGAATGATGAGCAAATCAAAGCGGTGATTAAGCGTTAATAGGGGGGGGTAATAGGGGTTTGTTTTTTTTATGTGTATTTTTGC
>JAOZRC010000317.1 GCA_029940345.1 Desulfobacterales bacterium | reverse complement strand
CACTGCCGATATTGACGATTTAATCACTGACACTGCCGCGAACGCCGAAGATGATGAAATTGAAGCCGTTGATGATATTGATGACACTGCCGATATTGCCGATATTGCCGATATTGCCGATATTGACGATATTGACGATATTGACGATTTAATCACTGCCGCTGCCGCGGGTGCCGAAGATGACGAAATTGAAGCCGTTGATGACACTGCTGATATTGATGATTTAATCACTACCAATGCTTCAAGCGCCGAAGATGAAAACGCCACTGCCTCTATGGATACAGACGATATAATAAAAATTGAGGATTTCGATAATGAGGAGGCTGATGTTGAAGTATTTCCTGGGATTGACCTGATACATGAAGATATTGATAATGCACCTCAAATAACGGAATCAGAAGAAGAAACCGCCATCGCCGAATCCAGTCCGGATATTGAAGAGGATGCTGAAAAGCGACAACAAATGGATGACGGTGTAAATCGAATGATTTCCCTTATCAAGGACTTAGATTTCGACGCTGGTGTTGATTTACCCAAAGATATTAAAGCATTGGGAAAAAGCGTCGTTGCGGATAAAAAAAACACCGGCCAGAAGCCTCTTCCAAAACGTAAACTGGTAAAAAAGAAATTATCTACGGATGAAGACCTTTTTAGTGCCGTCTCTCTCTATCATGCCCCACCGGATGTAGTGACGCATGACACCACTGATGAAAACTTTGAACCGGTTATTTCCAAAGGGAAAGCGGCGGACAGCGTCAAAACGACTTACAGCGCTGCCATTACCGGGCCGACGCAAGAAAGCGCTATTACGGAAGCATCACCAGCGGAAACACCGACAGAGCCCCATAAGGACGGCATATTTGTAGAAAAACACCCCGTTTCTCCGGTGTCTGTTGATAACACCCTGGCAAACCGTCCCCCGAATCAGGAATCGGTTTCCAAAACCCCTGATTTTAGCCCACGGAAATCATTTTCGGAAACGATTCCTGAAATCTCTATCAAGCCATCCGCTGATTTGTTCACTTCCGGGACGTCATCTTTACCTGCAAAGGCTTCAGAACAGGATGTTTTTTTGCAAACATTGAATCATTCACTTCAAAATATATTTGAAAATGAAAATTTCGATATCAAGCTGGAAAAAGTTGTCACCCAGATGGTCAAAAAGAAAATGGGACAGAAAAAAGTGGGACGCAAACTGGCCAATGCTTTCGAAGAATGCATCCTTAAGGGCGTCAAGGACTTCAAAGAGACCTAAGCGCTAGTTGAGATGCGCAAAAGGTGTGCAAGCTTTAGCTTGCCGGTATTAGAAAAAAAATAAAAATTCCATAATCCTTTTCTAATTAATATTATGATCTAAGGAACACGAATTTAAAAAATTGTTAGTCGGGATTATTAAAACAGGACATTGTAATGCCAGGAAATATATCCCCAAGTGTCAGAGAGCGAAGAGTGCTGATTTTTCCAGCCATGACGCCTGCCGTCAGGAATAATCAGGTCTATTTTCTTTTTAGCATTAGGCAGGTGGAAGACATTATTCAGGAAATTAATATCTGTCCGGTGCCCTTCGCACCTTCCTATACCGAAGGACTGGGTTGGTGGCGGGAGCAAGCGATACCTGTCATCTCCCTGGAAGCTCGCCTAGGATTGGAAAAAAAACCATCTCGCAGGAATCCAGGGTTTATGCTCATACGTAGCGCCACTCAACTTAAAATTGGGCTTGGACAGGGGCAACCGACCGGTGGCAGCGACGTGATGCGATCAATTATCAAAACGCATCGCGGCATCCATTTAGCCACACTTCCGATTCAATGTGAACCTGTGGCGGCACCCTGGATACCGAATAGAAAATTCGTCAGGGGCATATACGAATGGGATCAGGGATTCTTGGTCGTTGCCGATATTAATGCGATTCTTAACGGATAATGTGGAGGTTACCGAATGGCTATTTCGCCTGCTATAAAAAAAAACTGGATTGAAATCCAAAAAAAATCGGATGTTCCGGTGAACGCCATTGGCGTTAAAATAAATCCCAATGATAAACGAACATCAGATGTGTGGAAGAAGGAAGGAATTGACAAATATCTTAAAAAATAATTTAGTTAGGTGTAAAACGTGAAATGCGTTTGACACTGTGGATTGAGCGGTTGGTTTTTTGTTGACTCCGACTGTCCTGATTTACAAAAGCTGATAGCTAACAGCTCAATGCTTAAAGGTACGATAAATAATATAACTTTGTTTCACGGGAGGTTTTCCTATGGCAAGCACAACAGGTTCAGACAGCAGTCCTTCAAAAGGAGGCATGTTTCAATTAAAATTTTTCCAACGTATTCGACGCAGTATCCGCAGCAAATTGCTCGTGGCTTTCTTGTTGATAGGTTTGACGCCAATTATCATTCTCAGTTATCTTTCATACCAGATGTTGTCAACTTCGCAGATGGAAAGCGCCAAAGAAAAGATGGATTCCGTAAAAACCAACAAAGCCAAAATCATTCAGTCTTATTTTGAAGACCGCTTTGTTGACCTCAATGTATTGGTGGATATGGTGGAGACCTTGCGACTGGATGCGTTTCGCAAGCTGAAATCAATAGCGGACATTAAAAAACAACAGGTGGAAGCGTATTTTAATGAACGTTTATCCGATATCAGTGTCCTGGCGGAGAACCCGGTTTTAAAAAATGCGTTGAAAGCCTTTTCTGATGTCAGCACGGCAACCGGATCACAAGAGTGGATGGCCGTGGAACGTCTGCATGCCTCCTATCTGGTAAAATTTAAAGAGTTTTATGGTTACTATGATCTGTTTTTAGTGGCTGAAGATGGCCGGGTGGTTTATACAGCGGCTCAGGAATCTGATCTCGGTACCAATTTAAAAACAGGTAAGCTCAAAGATAGCCCGGCCGGCAAGGCGTTTGAAAAAGGGTTTAAAGAACTGACCGTTCAGGATTTCGGTGTATATGAACCGGTGGGAGATGAACCGGTGGGCTTTATCGCTGCTCCGATTAAATCAGGCTCTCGCACTCTGGGCGTTGTTATGCTGCAAATTTCCATCGACCAGATCAATGCAATCATGCAGGAGCGCCAACCTAGCCTCGGTAAAACCGGTGAAACCTATTTGGCGGGCGCGGATAATCTGTTTCGTTCCGCTTCTGTTAATGTGGATGAGAGTACCGTGTTAGACCCCACCTATGTTGTAGATATCGAAGGCGTTAATGACGCGATCTCCGGAAACAAAGGTCAAGGAATTGTGATCAACTACCGGGGGGAATATGTTTTGTCAACTTGGCAACCGGTGAATATTCATAATCTGACCTGGGCAATCATTGCCGATGTGGATGTTGCCGAAGCATTCGTTCCGTCTTTGGAACAGGAGACCCAGGACTTTTTCAGTAAATATAAAGAAGGCTATGGCTATTTTGACCTATATTTACTGAACCCGGATGGTTTTCTGTTTTATTCGGTCAACCATGACCCTGATTTTCAGACCAATATACTGACCGGCCCTTATAAAGATTCCAACTTCGGCCGATTGGTGGAAACTGTTTTAACCACCAAAGAGACTGCTATGGCTGATTTTGAAAAATACGCGCCGATTGATAATGCGCCGGCAGCTTTTATCGCCCGACCGGTTCTTTTTGAAGGCGAAGCGGCCATTATTGTTGCTTTACAAGTACCCCTTAATCAGATTGATGCGATCATGCAGGATCGCATCGGCCTGGGCGAGACGGGTGAGACCTATTTGGTAGGCCCTGACAAGATGTGGCGTTCAGAATCGCGTTTCACCAAAGACCTGGGTGTGGCCACCACGATTCTGAATCCTAAAGCGGTAGTGGATACGGTCGCTTCCCGCAGCGCTTTGACCGGTCAGGAAGGTTTGGAAGAAAAAATTGACGGCTATCGCGGTGTTTCCGTGTTGAGTTCATGGACGCCTGTTACTGTTATGGAGCCGACCGAGGTCAATCCCAAAGGCGTGGTATGGGCGCTTCTCGCTGAAATGGATTATTCTGAAATAAGGGAACCCGTCAGAACGATTGCATGGTACATTTTCATTTTATCAGTAATCGGCGTAGCTGTGCTGATCGGTTTTTCCTACTGGTTCGCCGGCGGCCTTACGACCCAGGTGGAACACATTATGAATCTTTTTGGTGATATCGGCATCGGTGATTTCGACGCCCGTACCGAGGTCACCAGTGAAGATGAACTGGGCGTGATGGCGACATCGCTTAACGCGATGCTTGATAATACGTTGACACTGATCCAGACGAGTGAAGACCGGGATGCCATGCAAGGCGCCGTTATGAACTTGTTGGAGGAAATCAGCGGCCTGGCAGACGGCGATTTGACCGTACGCGCCGAAGTGACCGAAGATTTTACCGGCGCCATCGCCGATTCATTTAACGATATGGCCGAAGAGCTGAGTCGGGTTGTAAAGAATGTAAAATCTGCCACCTTGCAATTAAGCACCACTTCTCATGAAGTAGCCGTATCAACGGGAAGCCTGGCAGACACCAGTGAAACGCAAGCCGTTCAGGTATCAGACGCTATCGCGGCCATTAATGCAATCACAGCATCCATCCAACAGGTGGCGGAAAGTGCTGCTCAGTCGACCCAAGTGTCGGAACAGGCGTCTAAAAACGCCGGTGACGGTGCCGAGGCGGTGCGCAACACGAACGCGGCAATGGATGCAATCCGTGAGCACGTCCAGGAAACCGCCCGTACAATTAAACGCCTGGGTGAAAGCTCTCAAGAGATCGGTAACATTGTCCAACTGATCAATGATATTGCTGACCGAACCTCTATATTGGCGTTGAATGCTTCCATCCAGGCAGCTATGGCGGGTGACGCCGGACGCGGATTCGCGGTGGTGGCCGAAGAAGTTCAACGTCTGGCCGAACGCTCCACCAATGCCACCCAGCAAATTGATACATTGATTAAAAATATTCAAGGTGAAATCAATGAGGCCGGAACCAGCATGGAAGAGAGTATTGAACGCGTCGTGGAAGGCTCCAAGTTGGCTGATAACGCCTATACCAGGCTGCAAGAAATTGAAACTGTTTCAAATCGTCTGGCGGAATTGATTCAATCCATATCCACATCGTCCAAAGAGCAAGCCAAAACTTCTGATGAAATTGCCAAAACCATGGCGGAAGTCGGCGAAATCAGCACCCATACTTCATCCGCCAGTCGTCAAACCGCCCTCTCGATGCAGAATTTGGCGGAAACATCGGAACAGTTGCGTGTATCCGTGGAAGCGTTCCGCCTGGAAGATGAAGACAGCCCGCAACCTGAAGAGGAGACTGTTACCGAGGAAGCGGCCTGATAATAAATATAAGGAGAGAGACAAGGCTTATGAAACGGAAAACGCCAGGATTAAAGCAAACACTGTGGGTTTTGCTGATATGTGCTTTTTTAGCGATGCCCGCCACCGCCGGGGATAATAAGGGAGACCTGAGATGGACCGGTTGCGGCATTACACGCAAAGCCTTTATGGCGGAATGCGCAGATGCCTATCAAAAACAAAAAGGGGTAACCATCACTCTCCAAGGCGGCGGCGCAACACATGGTATCCGCACCGCCGCTTCGGGTCAAACGGATCTGGGCGGCTCCTGCCGGCCGCCCAAACCGGATTTATCTGACGAGGAAAAAGGCGTTAAAATGACACAGGTGGCTTGGGATGCCTTAGTGATTATTGTTCATCCGGATAACCCCATCAACAACCTTACCACCGATCAGGCCAGTTCTATTTTCAAAGGAAAAATACGTAATTGGAAAGACGTTGGTGGTAAAATTGGCAAGATAAAAGTGGTGGTGCGACGTGGTAAAATAAGCGGCGTGGGTTACATGGCCCGCAATTTGCTGTTTAATGATCCGAATTTTAATTTTTATCCGCGTGCCATCAGCCTGAAATCTAGCGCCCCCGTGGAAAAAGCCATTGAGAAGACTAAAAGTGCGATTGCGATTACCGGTGTTTCCAGCGCCACAAAACGCAAAGTCAAAATTCTCAAGTTGAACGGTACAGACCCGACCAAGTCAAACATCACCAGCGCTAAATATCCTTATTTTCGTCCACTGTACCTGATGACCCGCGGCGAGCCCACCGGACAAACCCTCGCTTTCCTGGATTGGATCCTCTCACTGGCAGGGCAGAAAGTAATTAGTGAGCAGGGCACTGTCAACCTGGAAGAGGGCAAAGATTTGTTTGCAAAGTTCAAATACTGGGAGCATACTGATCTGATACGCAATTATCCGAAATAGCCCAAAATCAGAAATGGGCTTCCTTCATTTTCCGGTTTATAATTCGGAAGAGTGCCAAACTTACAGTTTGGCATTCGGTGCCCGCCAAGCTAAACTGTAAGTTTAGCACTCCGGAGAAAAGTGTAAACCACTTTAGCCCCACATGTAGGATGCCAATCTTTTACTCTGATACTAACAAATTATTAGGAGGTACCATGAAAAAAATCTTTATTATCATAATTTGTCTA
>JAOZRC010000316.1:5842-6479 GCA_029940345.1 Desulfobacterales bacterium | reverse complement strand
GCAAGGCGGCTTTGAAGAAACTGATTGATGGGGTTACTACGGTGGAAGAGGTGTTGCGGGTGACGATGGATGCGTAAAGGAAAAATTAACATCGAACATTCAACATCGAATGCAAACATGCGGGGTGTTTAACCTGTTTAATAATGATAAAAAAGGCTGAATCCGGAAACGTAAATGGAGCCAGGAAAAACCAAAGAAAATTGTGATGGCGTGGATAAAACCCTTATCGCCATGTTCCTGAAATTAACGCCGGAAGAACGTATCCGTGCGAATGATAATGCCATAAACGCTGTCAGGGAACTGCAAAAGGCCTTTAAACAACGCCGAAAATCACGTATGTTAATCAAAATTACAAACTGCAACCTTTAGCGGAATAATTGAAAGGCCTATCCATGCCAACAGAGCCATCAACATTGACAAACTTATTGAAACCCATCGGTTATCTGCTGTTTTTCGGAGGCGCGTTTTATCTGATTTATTCTTTGTTGCCTCCTGAAAAAGAGCAGAAAATCCGTAAACGGCTTGAAGATGAAGATATCATTATAGGGGAGGGCGCCAGGTTTGTGAACCTGTTTCGGCCGATCTTCCAGTTGTTTTTGCCGTTGACCGAGGAGGCCTTGTAGGTGAAGACGGGCCG
>JAOZRC010000316.1:0-5832 GCA_029940345.1 Desulfobacterales bacterium | reverse complement strand
CGTCAGAAAGTGGAGCAATGGGCTGTTACCGCCGGAATCGAAAAAGAGGTGAGCGGTGATGAATTTATCGGTTTTCAAATCACCACTTCGATTTTATTCGCTGTGATGGGATATGTGTTGTTACATAGTGTTCTTTATAGCGTTATTGGCGCCGTGCTGGGGCTAGGGTATCCTTATCTCTGGTTGTATGAAAAACGCAAAGTACGGCAGGAGGAAATACTGGCCGGTATGCCGGATGTGATTGACATGCTCTCCCTTTCGGTGGAAGCGGGCCTTGAATTCAACAGCGGCATCAAAAAGGTGTGCGATATCTATCTGAAAGATAAAGCGCCTTTTGTCATGGAATTGTATCGCATGAGCCAAAATATGAAACTGGGGCGAACCCGTGAGGATGCGTTGCGTGATATGGCCGAACGGGTGGATATCCCCCAGATTTACGCTTTCACTTCTATACTGATTCAAGCGGACAAAATGGGGACCAGTATCGCCGATACATTGAAATCCCAGGCCGTCAGGATGCGCCAGGAAAGATTCATGCGGGCGGAGAGGCTCGGAGCCCAGGCAACTCAAAAATTGTTGATTCCCATGATTATTTTTGTTTTTCCAATTATCTTTATTATTATCCTGGCGCCGTATATGATTAAGTATTTTTTTAACTAACTCGTCAGTCATAGGTTCTTGTAACCTACTGAAATAATTGTTATTTTGAAAATGGCAGTAAAATATCAATTCCCTATGATTTCAGGTAGTTAATAAACCTTGCTGTCTGAATAGCGAAGAACTTATGACTGTCGAGTAACTAAAATAAGGATGAAAGTGTAGGCGAGCTATTCGCCAGATAACTACTGATAATAAATGCAATTATTAAGGCGTCACAATGAGTATAACCATTCAAACAATCAAAGACGGCGAAATTCTGGAGACGCGGAATTGGAATGAAGGCCACTACACCATCGGAAGAGATGAAAGTTGTGATATATGGCTGGATGATCCCCATATCTCGTTAACCCATGCTGAGTTGGATGTTGAAAAGAATAAAGTGACTATCCATGATATGCGCAGCAAAAACGGGATCTTTTTTAATGATGAAAAAATTGAAAAAAAGAAGACTTTTAAAAATAATTTTGATGTGGAATTGGGACCTTATATTGTAAAAGGAATCTTTCAAGCCCCTCTGAAGCCGATTGTTCAGGACAGTGCGATTCTTCAAAATCGTCTTTTTGCCAATATCAACGTTCTGTTAACCGTATCCTTAATCTTTATGGTTGTGTTGGCATCTCTTACTGTTTTCATTTTTATGAATCATCAAACGCAATCTTTTCAGGAAGCGGAACTCCGCAAGCGGGGGAACCTCTTTTCATTATATCTGGCCAAATTGGCCGGAACCGATGATAATGCCATCATCCTTGACACGGAAGACCAAAGATTGATTAAAAATATTGCAGGGGAAGAGGGCGTCATTTTTGCCGTTATCGCAAATCGTGAGGGCCGAATTGAAGCTCCGGAGAGCGAAAAAGAAAAAAAGGTTCAGTGGGACGGTTTTCAAAAAGCTATCCAGGAAAAAGAAAGAACGAACGAAGATATTGATGAAAATCAAAAAATTATTTTTTATCCCATTAGAAATGAACACAAGGTGTTAGGTGGGGCCGTTATTAAGCTGGATATGCGCAAAGTGACTCAAAGTGGGATGGGTGTTTACTTTGCCATGATTCTTTTTGTTTTAATTATTATCTGCATTCTGACAGGACGCTATGTAACCCGTTTGTTTTTAATGCCGTTACATCGTTTGGGAGAGGAAGTCAGTGTAGCGATGAAAGCAAAGCGCCGCCTTATCGATTTTCATTCACCTCATCCGGAGATCGCCGAACTTACGGATATGTTTAACCGATTGCTTCAGAATTCCCAAAGCAATCCTGTTAACATCGCAGAAATGGATACAGGGAATCCGAGCGACAGTAACAATGAGACGGATGATAAATATAGTGATTTTGAAGAACAACCAGAACCGCCGGGCCCGGCGTTGTCTGCAACTTCGTCAGAAAACGATTCAACGCCTGCCTTTCGAGATGATGATATCTCGGTTTCACGCCAATCCGATACAGGTTATCAAAACGGAAAAACTATAATGAAAGGCAGCGATAATAATGAAACCGCCAATTCGATGAATACGGATACGATTACGGAACCTCAGTGCATAATTGATGTCAATACCTTTATGTTAATTGATTGTAACAAGTCTTTCGTGAACCATTTTAGTAGGGCAAGAACACCAAAAGACCTCAATTTTGCCGAAATATTTGAAGAACCGCTCATCAGTAACGCCGTTTATGAACTGCTTGTCGGGTCTGAAAAAGAAGCATCGGTGGCTATCAGTGATACGTGTAATTATGTGATTAAAAAAAAAGGTGCTGATGATAAAAAGGGGTTGATAACAATTAGTTTCAAGGAGTCACAACATGGATAGTGATAATCAGGAAACCATTTACAGAAGCCCGACACCCGAATGGACCTTAAAAATTATAGACGGTTTTGACACCGGCAAAGTGTTTATTCTGCGTGATTCGCAGGAATACACCATTGGAAGAAAAAATTGTGATATTATCTTAAATCAACAGGATATGAAAGCATCGCGCTTACATGCCCGTTTGGAAATAAAAAAAGCTCAACCCTTTTTAGAAAATTTGAGTCAAACAACGGCAACGTATGTCAACAACAGTCCGATCAAAAAAATAATAAAACTTAAAGCGGGAAATAAAATCGGTATCGGAGACACTGTGTTTGTTATCGAAAGAACCGGTGCTTCTAAACGTGAAAACAAGATTAATGTTAAACTGATCGGCGTCGGAGCCTGTGTTTTTATTTTGATGCTTGTTATTCTTAAAATAATTTGGAATCCTCAGCCATCTCCCGTCAAACTACCCGACGAGCCAACACCCTCTGAACAACCGACTGTAATGCCAACGATCATCAATACACCCAGTGTAAGTCCGCCACCCACACTTGCTCCTACTAAAAAACCGGTTCCTCCTATAAATAAGGAAAAAGCCGATGAACTTTTCCGGCAAGGGAGAATATTCTATAAGAATGGCAATTTGAAAAAAGCGATTGGATTTTTTGAGACTGCTTCACAATATCCGGATCATCCGTACGCGTCTGAATACCTGGAAAGAGCCAGAAATGAACTTGAGAAAAAGATCAATCAACTAGTAACCCAAGCTGAACAAGCTAAAAAATTGGTGAAAAACGATCGTGCCAAACATCTCTTGAGGGAAATAATCGAACTGTTGTCCGATAAACCACAAGATAAACGTTATGTAGAAGCTCAAAACAAACTCCGTGAACTTGAAAACAGGTAGATATTTATGCTGACGGAACCAGAAGATAAAACAGCCGTAGACCATGACGAAACCGTATTTTTTAAACGTCCGTCTTCATCTCAACCGAATAACCGAATAACATTAATTGAGGGTGAACCGCACGGGAAAGGCTGTCAGTTCGGGGATTCAATTGTGATCGGACGCAGTTCCGCGTGCGGCCTGACAATTGAAAATGACCGGTATGTATCACGCGAACATGCACGCATCCAACGGCAAGGGAAGAAACAATTCCGGTTGACCAACATTGAAAGTAAAAATACAACCCTGCTCAATGGCAAGACAATTGGCAAACCCGCTTTATTCAAAACAGGTGACCGGATTAGAGTGGGAGATACAACCTTAAAAGTTGATTTGGATGGTTCAAAAGCGGCCTTTCGTATTAACGACTTAATAACCGGAAAAATCAAAATAGTGCTATCCATTCTGGCGATACTTCTTATAGCCTTTGGGGTCTGGAACTGGATTGATTGGACTTCATCAGAAGTTCAGGTCCATCTTGAGAAAGGCAATCAGCTTTTTAAACAAAAAAAGTATCAAGAGGCCAAAAGCCAATTTCAACTTGTTTTGGACATTGATAGTGAACACAAAGAGGCAAAAGAAAGACATAAAGCATGTATCGCAGCAATTGAAAGGAACGCAAAAGCAAAGAAGATTAAGCAGTATTTGACGGAAAGTCAAAAATGCTTTGAACATCAAGATTATAATTGCGCGTTAGCGGCGTTTAAAAGCGTTCTAAAATTGGACAATCAAAATTCAACAGCCAAACAAAAAATTAAGGAATGCCGGGATGCGATAGACGCAGAAAATAAAAAAATCATTGAACAAATAACTGATTTGCTCGACAAAGCGGAAAAAGTGGCGAGTTCCATAGATGCAATCGAATTGAAAGACTCGGAAATCTTAGAGCAGACGCTTAAACAATTGGATGAAGCCGAGAACGATGTCAATCAAGCAATCGGCTTATGCGCTAAAGAGATAAATTTGATCAATGACAGTACTCGCCGAAACGCCGACGGAATTTTAAAGGCGATTCAAAAAGCAAAAATCGAAATCAAAAAACTGATTGAGAGTTTGGAAAAAGTACGTTCACTCTACCAACTGGCAAAGGATTTTTCCGAACAGAAAGAACTCCTCAAAGCGCTGCTAAAACTCAAGGAACTGGTAGCCATGAATGTGAATTGCGAGGAAAGTATCAAAGCGCGTCAATTCATACCCAGGCTCAAACAGATGCTGATTGACGCAGTTAAGTCGCCTTATAAACAAGGGAGCAAACTATATAGAAAACGAAAGTACTCACAAGCCATCATTTACCTTCATCGTGTGTATTCGATTTATCCCGATTATCAAGAGATAGAGCGCTTATACCTTGCTACGATCAGTAAATTGAAACCCGAGGCGCAAAGGCTAATTGATGAAGGTAATGTTTACGAAGGAATTGGTAAAACAAAAGTTGCCCGCCAAAAATGGACTGAAGTGCTTAAAATAATACCGATTGAGTCCAATGAATTGCATCAGGAAGCCAAACGCAAATTGTCAGGCCAATAATGGAAATCTCAATTTAATTAATATCGTAGTTCTTTTTGAATGTGATTAGAAAAAGCCAAATACTATGCTTTCAGTTAATATATCGGCAAAATCGGATGTGGGTCGAAAACGCAGCAACAATGAAGATTGTTTTCTCATCAGGCCCGACCTGGGTTTTTGCCTTTTAGCCGACGGCATGGGCGGCGAAGCCGCCGGAGAAATTGCCAGTGCCATTTTTGTTCAAACAGCCTTGGAACTGTTTTCATTGCCTAAAAGTGGGTTGACTTCTTGGCTTCAGCAGTTGATATTTTGGTTAAAAGCGCAAAAAAAAGCAAAAAAATGGGACGAATACCCCCCGGAAGAGATTTCTTTCAAGGAAGAACAAACGGTCATTCAACAATCTGAAAGTCACGCTTGTAAGCTTGTCAAGGCAGTTTTTTATCAGTCAAACATACGTATTTTACAGCACGTTAAAAAGCATCCGGAGTGTGCGGGAATGGGATGCACTGCCGAACTCATCGTTTTTTATAAAGACAGATATCTATTAGGGCATGTGGGCGACAGTCGTGTTTATCTGTTTAACAATAAAAAACTGGTGCAATTAACCCGCGACCACACACTGTTTCAAGAAACCATTGATAAAGGGCTTGACATATCTTCCCCCCAAAAAGGCTGTTCAGGGAAAAACGTTTTGATCAGAGCGGTGGGTGTTGAGCGCAAAATAATCCCAGATGTTGAGCAGGGTAAGATCAAAACAGGAGATTTGTTCCTCCTGTGTTCTGACGGCCTGACAGATAGGGTGGATGATACGGCGATAAAAAATATTCTTTCGCAGCCGCTTCATTTGGCGGAAAAAGCCGATAAACTTATTACCCAAGCGAATAATGCCGGAGGGCATGATAATATTACCGTTGTTTTAATTGGAATCCTC
>JAOZRC010000979.1 GCA_029940345.1 Desulfobacterales bacterium | reverse complement strand
TATTAAAGTGAAACGTATTTAATTGCCCAAATGTTGTCAGATCGGCGGGTAGCCGTCCGCTAAGATCTTGATTTTCATTTAAATAAAGACTTTGCAAGTTAGTTAGTTTGCAGATTTCAGGCGGCAGGCTGTTCAGTTGATTGTCGCTCAAATTAAGTTCGGTCAAGTCAGTTAGATTGAATATTTCCGGCGGCAGGCTGCGCAGTTGATTGTCACTCAAATTAAGGTTGGTCAAATTGGTGAGCTCGCCGATTGCTGACGGAAAGTTATCCAGTTCATTGCTGCTCAAAACAAGGCTGGTCAAATTGGTTAAGTTTTCTATTTGCGACGGCAGGCTGTTCAGTTTATTGTTATCCAAATTAAGGGTCTGCAATTTGGTGAGATTGCCGATTTGCGGCGGTAGATTGCTCAGTTGATTGTTCCGATAATCAAGGGCGGTCAAGTTGGTAAGTTCGAAGATTTCTGACGGAAGGCTGGTCAATGGATTGTTACTCAAACTAAGGCTGGTCAAGTTGGTGAGATTACCGATTTCTGACGGCAGGCTGCTTAATTGATTGTCACTCAAATAGAGAACCGTCAAGTCGGTAAGATTGTCGATTTCCAGTGGTAGGCTGCTCACTTGATTGTAAGCGAAATCAAGGCGCTTCAGGTTTGTCAGATTGCCGATTTCTGAAGGAATATCTCCATTCAGATTATTAAGGACAAAGTTAAGTTCTGTCACATGACCGCTATCACATGTCACTCCATACCAGCCACATGGCGTATCAGTCAGCAGCCAATCGTTCTTATTCGCCCAGCTATCACCATCGGTGCTGATATAAATCGCTGCCAACGCCTGACATTCGGCTAGAGGGATTTCAGTCACATTGTTGCAATCGAATGCTTGCGCCGGACGGATTCCAGACAATCCGCAAATCGTCAGCAAGATGCTCAGGATGATGATAATGCGGATGGTGCGGTGATAATCAGGCCGAGCGCCGCTGTTGTTGTAATTTTGCATGATACATCTCCTTAGATGTAGGGTGGGCAAAGATTTTAGCACTTATCCGATTTATATCCGATGCAAACGAAAAGCCACAGACTTCGTAAAAAAAGACACCCCTTGCCCACCGGTTTTAATCGGAATGGTGATAACGGCTTTCGCGAGGAGAGCATAAAAAAACCGGCTAAAGAAGCCGGTTTTTGCAAAAAACAGTGTATCTTTTCTGGCAACCCGGCTGTCTTACAATTGCAGTTATTAAGACCCGCAGCTTTCCGTACCCACCTCACGATGGTTTTGGCTTTGTCTGTTAAAGATCGCTTTTTGCGCTTATATCTTTGATAAGAACATCTGTAAATTCAGATAAATACTTTATTCATTAAAATATATGGGCTGTCAAGAAGTTTTAGCTCAATGTTAAGGATCGGGGTCGAAATAACTTTTCCTCACTGTCTGAATTAGGATTTGTAGGATTTATGGATTATCGGATGATGATATGAGGAAAATAGAGATTAAAAAAAATCCTAAAATTATTCAATCCTAAAAATCATAATTCAGACAATGGTTCACACATACATAAACATCCCCTTTTTTCATCTGTAGATAGTTATAAGTAAAACCGAACGCAAATGGAAAAAGGTAACAAAAAAAAGGTATCCTTCATTTTCCGCTTAACACTTTAAAGGAGTGCTGAACCGAAGGTTTAGCGTTTACGCTGGCCTTTGCTAAACCTTCGGTTCAGCACTCCCCATGAAAGTGTAAACTACTTTTAAGCTATTATGAAGGATGCCAAAA
>JAOZRC010000315.1 GCA_029940345.1 Desulfobacterales bacterium | reverse complement strand
CATTTTGCGTAAGTTATTTATTTAAAATTCCCTAACCGCACAGGTCGAAAAATTTCGACCTGTGCAATTCATTCAGAGTCCCGTCAGGACGGTATATTTGTAGCATCAGCAGACTAATATCTCGGCAGAGTCCCATTGGGACGGCATATCAGTCATAGCATAACAGAATATGCACAATCACTACAAATATGCCGCTCTCACGGAGCTTTAAGGAATGTTTTATTTCAACCGCACAGGTCGAAAAATTTCAAACCGGCTGAAAAAGCCTGAAATCAAAGACAAATCAAAGCCAAATCTTGGCTCCGATCACGACTTATCAAACAGGTTCTTAGGAAATTTTATTGACAACCTCCTCATCAATAGCTTATCAGGTAAATTTTCTACACACATTTGGGAAATTGATTTCACGAAGTAAGCGTATTATGTCTAGTTGAAGGAGATTCTGGTATGAGCGATTGGGAACCTAAAATCGTTACTTTTTTATGCAATTGGTGTAGTTACGGCGCGGCTGATCTTGCGGGGGTCAATCGCATGGAGTATCCGGCGAATATTCGAGTTGTCCGAATTCCGTGTTCCGGCCGGATGAGTCCCAAATTCGCACTGGCGGCTTTAAGAAACGGGGCTGACGGCGTCTGGGTGTCTGGCTGACATCCCGGTGAATGCCATTACCTGGACGGTAATTACTATGCCCGACGAAAATTTGCCCTGTTTAAAAATTTGCTGGAACATATCGGTGTTGAACCGGGCCGCATCCAATTTTCATGGATTTCATCGGCCGAAGCCACCAAATTCGTAGATGTCGCCAAGGAAGTCGCTGCTACGGTAAAGGCGCTTGGCCCGAATAACCACTTTGTCAAAACCGGTGTAAAGGCGGCTTAAGATGTTAGGATATATTGATAAGATCAGAGAGATTGCCAAAGGCATTTTAGAAAATAACAAAGTAGATATGGTAATCGGCTTTCGCCAGGGAACTGTTCCCATGATGAATGAACCCTGTATCATCAAACGCCCTGAAGATGTCGATAACCTGGTTTGGGACGGCAACTGCGGTATTAATCTGGCCAATTACCTGCCAGGACGGACTGAAAAAATCGGTGTGATCGCAAAAGGATGTGATTCGCGTAATATCGTTAATCATATTATTGAAAATAAAATTAACCGCGAACAGTTATATATTATCGGTGTGCCATGCAAGGGAATGACGGATCGTCACAAATTGGCTGCCTTAGCTGCCGGTGAGATTGTTGCCGTCGAAGAAAGCGCGAATAGCGTGATGATAAAAGGCGCTGATTTTGAAAACACTTTCCCAAAGCATGATGTTATGCAGCAAAATTGTCTGAAATGCACCCATCGCAATCCGGTGATTTATGATGCGTTAGCGGTGGATTTGGCAGATGAGCAAACCGATATTGACCGCTACGCCGATGTTCGCCAGATTGAGGAACTGTCGGTGGAAGCCAAACAGCAACATTTCACAGATCTGTTTGCCGCCTGCATTCGGTGTTATGCCTGCCGCAACGCCTGCCCGTTATGCTACTGCCCCACCTGTTTCGTAGATGAATCGCGTCCCCAGTGGCTGGGCAAAGGCCAGGATGCCATCGACATTCATACGTTTCATTTTCTGAGAGCGTTTCACTGCGCGGGCCGTTGCACGGATTGCGGCGCTTGTGAACGCGCCTGTCCGGTGGGAATCAATATGCGCACCCTGACGAAAAAACTGGAAAAAGATTGCGCCGATTTATACAATTGGGAAGCCGGACTGACTTTAGATACGCGCCCCCCGTTAGATATGTATGACGTTGGCGATTCGGATGCGTTTATCAAATAACCCCATTTACAACAATACCGCTAACCCAACCGAATAAAAAGAGAAACACATGGAAATACTAAAAATTAAAAAAGACGATCTGTCTAAGGGCTTGGATGCGTTAAAAAAGAGCTACCGGTTATTCGGCCCGGCAAAGACAGAGAGTTGCCATGAATTTAAACGATTGGAACAGGACGAGCAACCGGATTTTAATTTTAGCAACACGCGTTTGTCACCCAAAGCGATTATTTATCCGCAATCAGAGACTATGTTCACCTATTCACTGGATGAAAATGATGAAGATGCGCATATTCTCAAGGAAGTGAATAGTTTAGATGCGCCCCAGGCGGTAATCGGCATTCGTCCCTGTGATGCGGATGCGTTTTTATTGGTAAAACGTAATTTTGATGCGCCTGACTATAAGGACCCTTATTGGCTGAACGCTTATGCCAAGACAACGCTGGTGGGACTGGCCTGTGAGAAACCATGTCCCACATGCTTTTGCACCACTGCCGGTTCAGGGCCGTTCAGTGAACGGGGTGTGGATATTTTACTTGCAGATGCCGGTGATGATTATCTCGCTAAAGTAATCACCGACAAAGGTTCAGCGCTTGCCAAAGCGGCCGGGTGGGATGCGCCGTCCGACCCTGATTCAGCCACTGAAGAGATTGAACGCTTAAAAACTGCTGCTGAAGAAAAAATAAGTTCCCATGTGGAAACCGATCACCTGGATAAGATTGACACCACCGCACTCCATCAGGCCCCTTTTTGGGAAGATACCGCTTTTGCATGTATCAACTGCGGAACTTGCACCTTTCTCTGTCCGACCTGCTGGTGTTTTGACATACAAGATGAAACCTGTGGCGCCAAAGGCGAGCGCTTGCGCAACTGGGACAGTTGTATGTTTCCCATTTTTACCGTGCATGGAACCGGCCATAATCCCAGGGGAACAAAAAAACAGCGCGTTCGCCAGCGGTTTATGCACAAATTAAAATATTATGTGGATAAATATGAAATTGGCATCCAATGTGTGGGATGCGGCCGTTGTATTCGGTCCTGCCCTGTAAACATTGATATCCGTAAGATTTGTAATCTGATGAATCACTATAAGCCCGATACCGTCGAAGAACCGGCATCGTAATCGTTAAGGGGGGATATATGCAGAATCCATATTTGCCTTACCCGGTTCGCATTGATGAAATTATCACTGAAACCGAAGATAAAAACCTGAAAACGTTTAAATTTGTCTTTTTGAATCCGGAAGATGAAGAAAAATTTGCTTACCGGGCCGGGCAGTTTGCCGAACTTTCCATCGCCGGTAAAGGGGAGATTCCCATCGGCATCGCCTCTTCCCCCACCGAAAAAGGCTTTGTGATGTTTACCGTCAATAAGGTCGGTTTGGTGTCAACCCATCTACACGCCATGCAAGTCGGGGATATCATGGGAATTCGGGGACCCTTGGGCAACAGCTACCCCTGGGATGTTGTCAAGGGGAAAAACCTGGTGATCATTGGCGGCGGTTTTGCCTTCACCACCTTACGATCTTCGATTATCTATCTGCTTGACCCGCAAAATCGCGCTGACTATGGCAATATCGATGTGATCTATGGCGCCCGCACGCCCGGCATGTTATTATACCGCGATGAACTTGCCGAATGGGAAGCCCGGGACGATATCAATATGCATATTACGGTTGACGGTACGGATGATCCTGATTGGAAATACAATACCGGTTTTGTACCCACCATCGCTGATCAGAAGGCCCCACCGGGTGATGATGACACCTATGCGATTATTTGCGGCCCGCCGATTATGATTAAATTTACCCAGCCGGTGTTGGATCGCAATGCGTACGCCCATGACCATATTATCATGTCCCTGGAAAACAGGATGAAATGCGGTGTCGGTATGTGTGGTCGTTGCAATATCGGCCGGGAATTTGTTTGTAAAGACGGGCCCGTGTTTACGCTCGCGGAGTTAAATAAAACACCTAAAGAGTATTGATATATTGGCATCCTTCATTTTGACCTAAAAGTAGTTTACATTTTTTCGGGAGTGCTAAACTTACAGTCAGGCGGTTGATAACGGCTGTGCTTGTAACTGCCAAACTGTAAGTTTGGCACTCCGGCTTAAAAGTGTGAACCGCTCAATGAAGGATGCCGATATATTCATAAAAAGGCATCCTTCATATCGTCTTGAAATTGGTTCATCGCTCATAAATAAAAATAGATAGATGAAAAACCGTTTTTAATCTTGACAATACTGATAAAATAAGGTATAAGACACGTTTGATATAATTGACGTATAAGAAAATACTAAAAAATAAGCAGATTAAGTTAAAACAATTAACAAAAACTAAGGAGGATGTTTAAATGGCGAACGTGGAGTTTCAGGGAAAAGAATTTACAATTGATGAAGATGGATTCATTGAAGAGTATGAAGCGGGCAAATGCGAAGAATGGATTCAATATGTTAAAAATGAAGAAGGCATTGATGAGCTGAATGATGAGCATCGCCTGGTAATTTCAATGCTCCAGGAATACTATGAAAAAAATGGTATTGCCCCAATGGTGCGTGTTCTTTCCAAAGTCACCAAGTTTAAACTGAAACACATTTACGAGCTGTTCCCGTCAGGACCGGGTAAAGGCGCTTGTAAAATGGCCGGCTTGCCAAAACCGACCGGATGTGTTTAATCCCATTCTGTCAATTGTTTATGACGAGTCATTCGTCTTAAACATGATTTGAAACATAAGGCTCTGCGTTACCTACGCAGAGCCTTTTTAATTTTGCACTATAGACTTTCAGATAATTACTCGATTTTATGATTTGGCACAAGGCTAGAGGGAGGAGGCTGTATTGTAATACGCCGACGACCGATAATGCCGTGACATTATTTATCTAGAAAGTTTATATCTGATTGAACACCGCATTTGGGAAGGAGACCCGGTGATAATTACCGTAAAAACGCACGCCCAAACTGAATTAATTGACATCACGACCCTGATTGAAAAAGCGGTCCGTTCCCAAAAAGGCTTTGAAAACGGGTTTTGTTTTATTTTCATACCCCATACAACGGCGGCGATCACTATTAATGAAAGCGCCGATCCGAGTGTAAAGACTGATATTCTATCCATTTTAAACAAAGTGATTCCCTGGAATGACAACTATCGCCATTCAGAGGGCAACTCCGCGGCCCATATTAAATCGGTTCTGGTGGGAGCGTCTGAACAAGTGGCCGTTGAACAAGGCCGCCTGGTGTTGGGGACATGGCAGGGTCTCTTTTTTTGTGAATTTGACGGTCCGCGCACCCGCAAAGTGCATGTAAAGTGTTTTTCCTGAAAACATGAAATCAAAAAAGGAGATAAAGCATGCCCTCGGTCAATCATGCTATGGATGATACGGATCGCGAATTGTTAAACCGTATTCAATCGGGTTTTCCCTTATGCACACGCCCCTATGAGGCGATTGCCAAAGATGTTAATCTTACGGAAAAGGAAGTTTTAAAACGCCTTGCCAGGCTAAGAGCAAGCGGGATTATTCGACGTATCGGCGGCAATTTTACGCCTTACAAACTGGGGTATGTCAGCACGCTCTGCGCCGCACGCGTACCGGAAGATAAGATTGAACTGTTTGCCCGTATAGTCAACCGTTATCCGGGCGTCACCCATAATTATTTAAGACATCACGACTATAATATCTGGTTCACCTTCATTTCACCTTCCAAGGAAGAAATTGAAAAGAACCTGACCCAAATTTCCATCGAAACCGGCATTACGGATATTCTTAATCTGCCGGCCACGAAGGTATTTAAAATCAAAGCCCATTTTGACCTGTAGTCCCCATGCGTGATATTCGTATTGCCACAGTGATTTGTAACGCCCCGGTCGGTGAAAAAAGAAAAAACCTGGATCGTATGCAGAGATGGGTGCGCGTTGCCCGTGAACACCGCGCGGAAATAATCTGTTTTCCCGAGATGAATATCACCGGTTACGGCGTCTGTTCACCTGTTATCACCGCCGCGGAACCGATTCCCGGGCCAACTGTCCGAACACTGATGCAACTGGCGGACTCCGAACAAATCGTTATCCTGGCGGGAATGGCGGAAAAGGATCCCCAAGGACGCTTGTTCGTTACGCATTTGGTCGTCCGGCCGAATCGGGCGATCTGTGTATATCGTAAATTACATCTTGCGCCGCCGGAGCAACCTGTTTTCACCCAGGGGAATGCGATTGCGGTTTTTAAAATTCGGGGTTTATGCTTCGGCGTTCAATTGTGTTACGATGCGCATTTCCCTGAACTGGCCACCCAGATGGCTTTGAGCGGTGCCGATGCGATTTTTATTCCCCACGCATCCCCCCGCGGTACAACAGGGGAAAAATTGGAATCCTGGATGCGTCATCTGACAGCGCGTGCTTTTGATAATGCGCTGTTCATCATTGCATGTAATCAAACCGGCCCGAACGGAGCCGGGCTTACGTTTCCCGGGATTGCGATGGTTATTGATCCGTCGGGCCATGTAATTGAAAAATACACCCACGGTAAAGAAGGGCTTTTCGTTACCGAACTGAAAGCGGAAGCGCTCGCTTACGTGCGCGATCACCGGATGCGTTTCTTTCTTCCGCATCGCCGACCGGAGCTTTACAATAAGTAATACTGGATAGTGTGTAAACTATTTTGGTAG
>JAOZRC010000314.1 GCA_029940345.1 Desulfobacterales bacterium | reverse complement strand
CTTTGCTTGCAATGCAATATCATTTTTTATAATGATTTAAAGGCATCCTTCATAAGACAGCTAAAGTAGTTAACACTTTTTCGATCTGTTCAGCCACAAAATTTTGTAGGGTGGGTGGAGTGTAACGGAACCCACCATTTATGGCAATTCGGTGCGGTGGGTTCCGTGGGGAAGTATGTCGGACCCCGGCCGCTGGACTCCGAACTGGAATCGTGCATTCCAACTTTCAACAGATGCACCCAAGGCGGGTGTTTTGTTGTTGCACGGCATGTCCGATTCACCTTACAGCCTTGATCACTGCAAACAGCGACTGTAAGCGTTTTATTAAACATATCCTGGACTGATTGAACCGCTTCTGCAAGATTTTCAGCCTGTTTTTTAAGGTGGCCGCGATATTTCTTACATCTGATATAAGGCGATAACCCGGCGTGAAGATATTCCCGATCTACAGGAGAATTCTCGGTAATTTGTGAGGGTGTTTCAGCGGGGAGTAACTGGCGGGCCAATTCAATCACTTGGGGAAAATCTTTTAAATCTGCCAGTAAATCATAAACATCTTGCTCAATGGGTATTCCATCATAAAGCTGGCTGCGAAGCTGTTCTGAAAGGACTCTTTTTTCAACTTCCAAACGGCCGGATATGATCAGCAAACTTACTGATATACCCAAAAGTAGCACGCACAGGCATAAAAAAGTTATCGAAGCAAGAAATCTTTACCCTGAATCCGGTTTCTGGGCTACCAACATAAAGCGGGACACATTCTGATCAGTTGCTCGTTACGAGGCTCTGCCTCGTAACGCATAGTGGCAGGCTCTGCCTGCTGCAAGACGTCTTGCGCAGGAGGCAGAGCCTCAGATTACCCGTTACGAGGCGGAGCCTCGTAACGAGCGGAAGTGTCCCGGCTTATGTTGGTAATCAAAACGACTAACCCCGGTGCAGCGACGGGTTATTTTTTTGCTCATACTATTGTTGTCAGCTAATTTCATTTTTTCTATCAATCCAGTATTCGGGTTTACGATGGCCATGTGCGATGGCAAGAATCCATAAAGTGTCTTCACGAATAATATAGGCAATATAGTACGGAAATGCTTTGAGATTAACATAGTACAAAACGCTTTTCAATTTTTTGCATCGCTTTGTCGTAATCAATACCAATGGCTGTTCCTTCATCAACAGCACGAATTCTGTCCGTGATTTCTTTATCCCATATAGAATCAATATCATCGGAATCCGAAGATTTACTATCAATAAAAAGAAGAAATCTGACTATTTCCAGACGATCTCTCTTCGGCAATCTAATTAATTCCGTGGTTAATTTCTCAATATTTTGTTGCATTTATTCTCAATTTCCTTTGTAATAAGCTCATCATTCCTAATTCATTCAATTGGTTTTTCATTAATAAACCTGATCTCCTCCTCTCCCCTGTTTAAAGCCGTTATGGGAGCATCTCCGTCAAGTTGGTGATAGTAGGCGCTAATAAGCGCCAGAGGCGCCAATTCCGGTATAGAGATCGAATTAAGACCGGCAGTGTGACTGATCCATCCGACTTGTTTTTCATATTGTTCACCGATATTGATCAATAAGTTGTCCAGGATATCCCGGTTCAGTCTGAATATTTTACCAACGCCATACCGTTGTAAAAGCGTTTCAAGATTAACGGAACGCCTTTGCCGCTGTTTGGCCCAATCCAGTAAAGCATAAGCAAAAATCGGTATTGGCGGTATCCCTGCTCCGATGGGCAGGCGATAATATTCATTGTTTGCGCTGCTTCTGAAAAAACCGAACCCATCACCTATGCGCGTGCCTTCAAAAACCTGCTTAAACGGCGCAAAGATGAGCTTATTGAATACGTTGTCAGTCATTGGTTTCGCATTATTTTGATCCCACCAGGCGCGAAGTTGTTGTTCCAGTGTATCCCGATCAAACTCATCCGGCTCAAATTCATTAAAGTAAAAAGCGTAAAACCAGGCCGCACTCTCTTTGCGGGCAAGATTATAATGAATCGCCTGCCAGATGCCATCCTCTTCCATATCCGGATCATGACGGGCGATCAGGCGGCCAAGCGGTGTAAGAAAGTAATACCGCACCGCCAATAACAATTTTTGACCATTTTTTTAGTCCGATAAAAAATTCTCTGCGGCTGACCAGTTCCTTATCATCAGAACGGTCTGTCTCTTTTCTAAGATCGTCAGTCTTGTCCATCGAATCCCCCTTTGCCGCCATGAAGCGGCTTCATCATATCTTTAAATTTTCGGCATCCTTTATTTCCAGTTAACAATTCGCTGGACTGCTGAACATACAGTTTAGCATTCTGTACCCGCCTGCGCTAAACTGTAAGTTCAGCACTCCATCAAAAAGTGTAAACGCTTTTGGGGTAAAATAAAAAGATGCCAAATTTTTCGACTCTAAAAAGGCTGGCCAAACATAACCCAGGCAGCCGATCCTTCATCGGAGTAAGCAAAGTCCAGGCGAACAACGGCACCGGCCATCATTGCCCGGATACCGAAACCGCCGTCTATTTTCCAATCGGAAAAAAGCTCGGATACGGTATACTCGTTGGCCACCCGGCCGCCTTCCGCAAAACCGACTAACTGCAACCAGTCTGATTTTAAGAACCTTAGCCAGGATATATTGCCAAGCGGGTTCCAACGGAGGGTATAGCGGTATTCCGCCGACGTATAGATGACCGAGCGATCGTTAAACCGGCTCGAAGGATAGGCCTTCATGCGGTAGAAACCGCCCAGGTTGGCTCCTTCGTAAAATGGCGGCCGATGCGTAACCACCGTGTTGCCGTGAGCGTCGACTATTTCCTCCCATGTCAGCGCGTCACCGGTCCAGAAATTAAGATTGATTACGCGCTGCCGCGCCCAATCGCTGTCGCCCAGTGAAAAGTATTTACTGGCTTCAAACTCAATAAATGACCATGAATCAGTGGATTCCAACCACCCGAAATCGTTGGTGAAAGATAAATACTGAGAGCTGCCATAGCTCGGATTGGTTGGGAAATCGGTATTATTATAAAAAAGACTGATTTCAATCGGGTGAATTGTGTAGTCCTGTCCGCCAATGTCGGTGTCATAGCTCCGGTAGCGGTTAAATTGCCTGAGCATCAGCACCGTCACACCGCTGGTAAGCGGATTCCACACGTTTCCGCACGTGGCGCCGGATTGCAGGATACCGTTTTTAAGTTTGTAAGTTGACATACCATCATCACGCGCACCGCCCAAGGGCAGAACATACTCCAACTTGAATTCGAACCAATTGTCAAATCCGCTGGATTCGATATAGTCATCCGGATCTGATTCGTTACTGCCGGCAGGGATAACACCGGGTTGGATAACACCGGGTTGGATAACCGGATCGGTGTAGGCTCTCTGTCGCGGATAATGCCCCACCGATCCGAAGGTAGTAAAAAAAATACGCTGCGCCCACGGCAGACGATAATCCCACATACCGAGAATAATCGCGGCCGCCTCATCAAAACTGCCAAACACGGTTCCGCCGAATAGCAATTGATCCTGGTAATATCCTTTTGCCATGCCTCCCACACCCAGCGTCGTACCCAGGCTGTCCGCGGAAAAAGCATACGGCAAAATCAGGGCTTCTTGCGCACCCCTGGGGTTTTCGACTCTGAGCGCCGTCAATTTGACCGAACTGCGCGGTTTGGCATGAACGGACACCGTAAGCGCTACAAGGACAAAAAAACAACATATTGATTTTAATATAATTTGTTTTGTTTGCATTAAAAGCTACTCCTTTGAAGGTCGAACTAATCTGATTGTCATTTTCAGGCATTGAAAAATTTTGAGCTGTTCAATTGAAATAAAATATTCCTTAAAAGCTCCGTAAGAGCGGCATATTTGTAGTGTGATTATGCTCTTATTCGGACAGAGTCCCATCGGGACGGAATATTTGTAATGTGATTGTACATATCCTGTTATGCTGTGACTGATATGCCGGCCCGATGGGACTCTGACGAGATTTTAGCCTGATGATTCTACAAATATACCGTCCTGACGGGACTCTGAATGAATTGCATAGGTCGAAAAATTTCGACCTGTCCGTTTTACTTTTTATCTACATTTTATATCAACCGCACAGGTTGAAAAAATTTCTGCATTTTTCATTATTTATCAGACACCAAATTAGAAAAATGACGGACAACGATGACCCATTTACCGTTTCGCTTTTCCAAAACCATGGTTGAGTTGATCTGAAATTCGATTTTCTTTGATTTCATATATGATGTGAATTTTTCGGTCACCGCAACCCAGGCAACATCACCCTTCGCTCCGAATTTTACCCATTCAATACTTTGCTCTTCCTTATCGAAGTTTTTGAAAAATTCAACATGCGCCGCGCGGATAGCATCTGCGCCTTCATATAGCTCACCAGGGCCGGTTCCCATGAGGACGGCGTCAGACGCATACATTGCCACAACCGCGTCAATATTTTTCAGTTTGAACGCCTCGCGGTATTGATCCCGTAGCACCTTGAGCTCCTCTTTGGTTTCCGGGCTTATCTCAGCGGCTATACATGGCGCAATAACAAAAAGACCGACAAGAAATAAAGCAACAATCATTCGTAATACAATTTTCATTTGTACCTCCTTACCTTATAATATGTTTATGTGCATAAATGTGGAAAATTTCCCCTGATAACTGAATCAGTTTGTTATTAACAGATCAATTTCAAGAGGTTTAAGAGCCTATTTGGAAAGTCGTGATCGAAGCGAAAAAGTGTGAGAGCGAGGGCTGATTTTAGCAAATTTTAGGGGAATAGCTGCCCTATTGCCATGAAATTTGCGTAAATCAGAACCGTTCTCACGCTTTTGCAGCCGATTTAAGACTTTTCAAACAGGCTCTAAGATATTAAAAGTCTTTATCAGAGAGAAAACCGGTTTTCAAGACTTTTCAATAAATAACTCATCGTCTATGTCTTGTGACAACCGTCCCCTCTCTGGTTCCACACCGAGGCATGGGAACCAGGGGGGATGTGAACGGTTACGGTAAAAGTGTAAACTGATTTATGAAGGATACCCGATATTGGCTAACTTTTTCAGGGGCTGATGGCAGCTTCGGCCTGCACTTTTGAAGCTTCGGCAGGCTTTGAAAATCAATATACCTAAAACTCAAATCGCAAATTAAACATAACGCGCGTGTTGCGGATATGTTCCCTGAAAAAAGTATGGGCGGCCGCCAAACTGAAAATAAAGTGGTCCGCAGGGTAAAAATCAAGTCCGATGCCGCCTTCGATTTCATCCCTGTCTTCGCTGTCATCATTCCAGGTGTTATCATACAGATACGCGCCTGAAAGAGATGGCTCAAAATCGCCCCAGAAGTAGCCGGCGCGCAATCCGAAGCGCCATTCACTGACATAAGAGACAGCTTCATCGACGCTTGTCTTGTTTTCATCTGTTAGCTGATAGGCTTCCTGATCTTCATTATCTAATATCGCATAACTGAATAAAGCGTCAAAGGTCAGATTGTCAAAAAGAACAATTGCAAGATAGGGCGTAAGCGTGAATCCCTTGCTTTTGAAAGCGCCTTCATAATCCGATTTCCCTGCTTCACCATCGGGTTTTGGATCATCCGTAAAATTTGAGGCCGAGGAGGGACAATTGTTTACCGGGCGACCATCTTGAAAGCAATCACCCTCAGGCGTGCAGACGCATTCCTCCGCATGTACTGACTTTGTGCAAACTAAAAGACAAAACAGCAAAAGCGCACCCATTACAACCCGCATACCGAACAATTTGCAGGATGCTTTCAATACACATGAAAAATCAATTCTGCCAAACATCCTTTTCCCTAATATTCAATCCCTTCACGCGATTTTGCGCCATTGTAATAGGGATGTTTTATCTGAACAAATTCCGTGACATAATCAGCCTCCCGGACAAGTTCCGGTGATGCGATGCGGCCGGTCAGAACGAGTTCAATGTTGTCGGTTTTGCATTTTGCAATCAATTCCAGAAGTTTTGCCTGCTCAAAAATTTCAAAAATAACCGTATCCAGCATCTCATCACATACGATTAATTGACTTCCGACAGCAACTGCTTCCAGGGCATAGTCAAACGCTTTATTGGCATGTTCATAATGAACCGTCCGAGGACCGTCTGACATAATAAACGGATGCTTCCCGGGGCATCGATACCGAATATTGGGGATTTGCTTTAAAATCGCCACTTCTCCCGACACATCTGATTTCATAAATTGGATAAAAGCGACTTGGAGGTTTTTCCCGGCGGCCCTGATAGCCAAGCCGACAGTGCGTGTGGTTTTACCAACCCCCTGACCGTAATAAAGATGGAGGCATCCCAAGCTTCCGTCTTTGATCAGGCCTGAACGTGTCTTTGTGTAAAAAATGTTTTTGGTCTCCTTCGATGATAAGCGTTTACTCCCTCTCCTTACGGAACGGCCAGGGATTTGCATTTTAGAGCCTGTTTGGAAAGTCGTGATCGAAGCGAAAAAGTGTGAGAGCGAGG
>JAOZRC010000313.1 GCA_029940345.1 Desulfobacterales bacterium | reverse complement strand
AGGTTTCGTTCCTCAACCCAACCTACGTCTGTCCCGCCTTATGTGGGTAGCCTAACAATGCATTGAAATTTAGGATACCTATTTTTCATAAACTCCTTTTTCCCTTAATTTTGCAGATGTCTTGCTGATATAGGTATCTTCCACTAGGTCTAGGGAGAGCTTGCCTTCGATCAGGCGCTTGAGGTAATCCAAGTGGGGGCAAGGGGGCGCATGATAATTGTCCTTAGTGATACACGAAGCGAGATGCACAACGATCTTGTCTTTTTTCACACCCTCCGCTTTTTTGAACATTCTGATGAGATCATCAAGTTTGCGATGCACGGCTCGCCCGCAGCACCCGCCGCAGGTCATGTAAATTGTCCGATACGGTTTATCCTTGGGATAAGATGCAAAACTGCCCTTGCGCTCATTAAAGGCATGTTCACACAGATAGCCGGAACATCTTTGCATCACGATATCACACTGGATCACTACGATATAGCTTTTTTCCTTCATTTTTATATTTCCATATTATTGAATAATTTTTTTATTTAAACACGATCTTGGGCATCTTCGACGGCCTCAATTCGCAGCCGAGCTTATGTTAGTATCCTAAATTTTCTGTGTTATAGCATTTTCCATGATTTTTTCCTGAGTTTCTGCGAAAAAAATTCAGGTAAAGGCCGCGTCTCAAGATGTTTACATAGGTCAATGGTTCTTTGCAGCGTTTTCAGAAATATATCGCATTGGGGGCAAACGCGGGCGTGACGCTTAACTGTCGTATGCATCTCCACATCCAAATCATTGTCGATATACTCAGAAAGCCTGGCAATCATCTCAAGGCAGCAAACTTTATAAAGATGATTCGGATGAAGATGATTTGGGGGGGGCATGGTTAAAATAATCTTCTAAATTTTCCTTTAAAAAAAGACGCGCCCGATACAGCCTCACTTTGACATTGGCCTGTGTCAGGCTAAGAATTTTAGCGGTTTCGGTTGTACTGAAACCTTCAATATCTCTTAAAACAATGACCGCGCGATATTTTTCCGGAAGCGCTAAAATGGCCGCTTTGATATGGTCTGACAATTCCGCGCTCAACACGTTTTCGAGCGGCTGCGAGGCCCAACGGGGCGTTTCGGACAGCTTCTTAACATCTGTCACGCCGGTTAAAGCATCCCAAGATAACTCTTTTTCCGGTTCCGGCGCATATTTGGAATGACGTTTTTTTTGTAAACAAGCGCTTGCCGCGACTTTGTACAACCAGTTTTTAAACTTAGACTCATGTCTGAAATTTTTTAAAAATCTGAATACATTTAAAAATGTATCCTGGACCATATCTTCGGCATCATGCGTATTACCGCACATGCGCAGGCCAAAATTGTACAGCTTATGTTGGTAGCGCTTGACAAGCAGATGGAATAAATCAGAGCGACCGGTATTAATCGCTTCGATCAGATCACGATCTTTATCCTGTTTTTTCCTGTTCTCCGATTTGGGGATCATCGTCTTTTTTGCCCGGCAACTGGCAGGCATTGCTCATTCAGGTGGGCACTCCCAGCTTTGGAAGAATAACGGCTTGTAAGAGAACCCATACCCCGATTACAATTAGTAGAATAAGAACTTCATTCATAATACACCTCTTTCATATAACTGGTTAAATTGTTTTTGTACAGATTTATCTATTAGAATTTTGGACTGCTGTTGTCTGAATTTTCACCTTTTGGGAGGCACCCTCGCTGCCTGTCACCTGACAGGCGTTTTTCATTCAGGTGGAAACCCCTAAGCTCGGAAGAATATAGATTTGCAGTACAAACCAGGCACTGACTGCGATCAACAACGTGATTATTTCTTTCATAAGGAAGCTCCATATTTTTTGAGTATAACCTTTTTGTGTATATTGCGCTATGTAGGGTGGGTGAAGCGTAGCGAAACCCACCGTATTTTCGCACTTGGACGATGGTGGGTTACGCTACGCTTCACTCACCCTACGAAAAAAGGTCGCACTCTTATTATTTCATCCCCGTTCCTTAGTTTGGGGTATCGGTTCTAACCCGTTTTCCTAGCGAGGGGTGGTCCAACGCTTCTTTGAAATCAGACTGTAAAGCCCGTAACCCAGCAAAAGCATCACCAATGATATGTGGCACAAATCCAGGAAAATAATCAGACTGTTCGGATAATGATAGTTTGCAAAATTTTTTATGACAAGCAAAAGGCCTGAAATAATTAATCCGAAAATTACGGCCGTATTAAAATATCCGGAGAACGTCAGTTTCCTTTTCTTAATATTAAACATAAAATATTCTGTAATATAATAGGTGCAGAGCGCCAACAGGATAATGGCTCCCAGATAGTGGATATAATGGGTGATGTAAAATTTAGCCAGCCATCCGAGTCCGGGGATGTCGGCGATATAATAACGCTTAAAAATCGGCATCTGGCCGAATCCGGAAAGCGCCAGAAAAAACATGGTAAACAGATATAAATAGCGACGACCGGGGTCGGGTTTTGAGATGGTTGCAGCGGTGGTCATTTTTCCTCCTTTATGCGTTTTTCTGCGTCTGCTTGAATAATTTGCCCGCGGCAAATGCAACGCCGGCAATGGGTGCAATCGCCATAGCAGCCACAATATTGTTGGCGCTGGCCATCGAATCAGCGGCCTGTTTTAGCGGCGGCCGCCCCTTTCCATACTCACTGGCTTTATTGATCGCTTCAAAGGGAACCGGTGAAACATATATTGTATTGGTGCCGCCGTTTTCCGTTTCGCCGTAAATATAGCCGTCTATTTCTTTGGCCAATGCATGCGCTTTGGCAATCATCTCATCCCGCGGACCGATTTGCTGAACGTCTTCGGGACATGCTTCAATACACGCCGGCAGTTCGCCTTCGGCGATTCGATTATAACAGCGGTCGCATTTATACATCACGCCATTTCCGGCTAAAGAGGGCAAAATATCAAGGTATAGCCCAACACCGGTTTGACGTTCCGGAATATGCCAGGGACAGACCGCTTTGCATTTGCTTCCGCCCAGGCAAATATCAGGATCAATGACAGAAATACCGCTTTTTAACTGGCGCGCCGATCCCCAGGGACATAATTTGACGCACGGAGGGTTGACGCAGTGCATACATCGTCTGGGGATGTTCACCTCGATCGCTTCACCGTCGACTTCAACGTCAGCCGTTTGGATATAAAGCCAGTTATACGGCGTCAACCGGTCACGAACATCCTGCTTTTCAGACCAATCTGCAACGGGGACACGCGACGGATACATTTTAGGAAACGGTTTTTGGGGTTGCGGGTACTTATCCGCATTCACCTCCTGGCAGGCATCGACGCATGCTTCGCAAGCGACGCATTTGCTGATGTCTAACAGGGTGCATAGTTGTTGGCCGCTCGGTGATGTCGATGCGGCGGCGGTCAGTCCCGATGCCGCCACAGTGCACGCCGCGGCCGCACTTCCTTTAAGAAATGCGCGTCTGGATATCATTTCAGGCATAAATCCTCCTTAAAGTCATTGTTGATTCTTGGGTAGGATACGTAAAATCTATATTTAAATTTACCCTATTAAATCTATGGAGCCAACTTTCTGGGTTTGGTTACAAAATTAATAATTTTTCCAATTTTATCTCCTTGCTTTTGTGTTTTATTTATGCTCCAAAAGCGTCAATATTCAAATTCTAATCAGTTTTACTTTGTACGCAAGGATAAAATGATGAATCAATTTATTATGTCGGTCATCTTTTTCTTTTTGACAGCAACTGCGGTTGCCGCTGAAAATAATTACCAGGTTATTCGGATCAAAACCAAAAATATAACTGAGGATATTATTGGGAAAAAAATTAAATTCCCCAAATATACAACCCAACTGATGAATTTAGCCAATCGCAATTCACAAGCGACGCGGCCGAAACATATTGGCCAATTATCTGAATTGATACAGCAATTTGATGGCCTGGACTATGACGATTGGGTAACCTGGTATACCGGTCGGCATCCCCAGGCGATTGATGAGGCAACTCGAAAAATCTATCAGATGGTGTTAAAAATGAAGCGGGCAATGGAACGGATTGATGAGGCGATGGTCAAAAAATGGGCGCAAGATTTGATTTTAACTAAAACATACATCGGGTTGCGGTTTCAGAAAAGCATATTGATACAGATTGCCAAACGCAAAAATCTGACCTTTCGGTTAGCCACGCCAAGCGAAGAAGCCCAAGGCATTGACGGTTTTATCGGTTTAACGCCCGTATCCGTAAAACCGTTTTCGTATCAATCGAAAAGCGCGCTCAATGAACAGATTGACGCGACTATCATCTATTATAAAAAGGTAAAAGGAGGGCTTAAAGTGTATTACAGTTTTTAAGCCCTCCGCTTTTGGCAGGTATTACCCTTCAATTTCCCTGATTTTTACCAAATTGGCCTGTAGTCGGTCATGCTTCTCTGCCAGCTCGGTATGTTTGTCCCTGACTTTGGCAACCACAGCTTCGGGTGCTTTGTTTAGAAAATCCTGATTGTTCAGTTTTTTGGATACGCCGGTCATCTCTTTTTCCAATTTTCTAAGCTCTTTTTCCAGACGAGCAATCTCTTTATCGGTGTTGATGACACCCCCCAAATGAACAAAAATGGTGATATCCTCAAAAACGGAAGTTGCCGATGAAGCCGGCTTATCGCCGGATGCGGTGATTTCCAACGCATCTAATTTAGCCATATTGCAAATAATGGCCTCATGTTCAGCGGCGGTTTTGCGAGCGGATTCATTTTCAGTACGGATAACGGCGTTTAATTTCAAAGCGGGTGCAATGTTCATCTCACCGCGGATATTTCTGATTCCGGTGATAATCCCTATCAGAAGCGCCATAGCGGCTTCGGCTTCTGAATCGGGCGCCTGCTCTTTTAAATCCGATGGAAAAGCCGCTTGCATAATTGAACCTTGGGTTCCCGGGAGTTTATGCCATATCTCTTCCGTAACAAAGGGCATAAACGGATGAAGTAAAATCAGCAGATTCTTTAAAACATGCCGCAACACACTTTTTGCGGCAATCTGCTGCGTTTCGTCGGAAGCGTCGTAAAGAACCGGCTTGATAATTTCCAAATACCAGTCGCAGAACTCATGCCAGACAAACTGGTACAGCGCATTGGCGGCTTCATTGAAACGATAGGCGTCAAGCGCTTCGGCTACGGTTTTCGTTACCCGCGCCAGTCCGGATAGAATCCAGCGGTCCGGCAGCGTGCGTTGATCGGGCGCTGCCAATTTATATTCCGGGTCATATTTTTGGGAAAGGTGCATCAGGGTGAAACGCGAGGCATTCCAAAGCTTATTGACAAAATGGCGGTAGCCTTCCACCCGTTTTTCGGACATCTTGACATCACGGCCCTGAACCGCAAAGGCCGCCAAGGTAAAACGAAAGGCATCCGTTCCATAAGTTTCGATAACCGTGAGCGGATCAATCACATTGCCTTTGGATTTGCTCATCTTCATCCCTTGTTCATCCCGCACCAGCGCATGAATATAAACATCTTTAAAAGGTGTTTCTCCCATGAACCGCAGACCGAACATCATCATGCGCGCCACCCAGAAAAAAAGAATGTCAAATCCGGTGATAAGCACGGATGTGGGGTAAAAGGTTTTGAGCAAGGGCGTTTCATCCGGCCATCCCATCGTGGAAAACGGCCATAGTGCGGAACTGAACCAGGTGTCCAGCACATCCGTATCCTGGATAAGATCATCGGAACCGCATGCTTTACATTTTGCAGGCGTGTCCATGGCAATCATTATTTCGTTGCAGGCGCCGCATGTCCAGGCCGGGATGCGGTGTCCCCACCAAATCTGACGCGAAATGCACCAATCCCTGATATTTTCCATCCAATCATAATAGGTGGCTTCCCATATCTTGGGGATAATACGGGTTTCGCCGGTTTTTACCGCAGCGATCGCTTTTTCCGCCAAGGGAGCCGTTTTGACAAACCATTGTTTGGATAAGTTCGGCTCAACGGTTGTTTTACAGCGGTAGCAATGGCCTACGCCGTGTTGATAGGCCTCTGTTTTTTCTAAAAGCCCTTGATTTTTCAGCGCTTTTAAAGCCGCTTTACGACAGGCATAGCGTTCAAGTCCTTTAAAATCCCCGGCGTCTTCAGTCATAAAGCCATTGTTATCAATTACTTTGACACTGGGAAGGCCATGGCGATTGCCGATCTCAAAATCGTTGGGGTCATGCGCCGGTGTGATTTTCAAAGCACCGGTGCCGAACGACATCCCCACATATTTATCCCTGATAATGGGTATTTTTTTATTGAGCAGCGGTAAAATCACTTCCGTAGCAGTGATGTCCAGATAGCGCTCGTCATCCGGATTAACGGCCACCGCCGTATCGCCAAACATGGTTTCCGGTCGTGTGGTGGCAACAACCAATCCGCCTGAATCATCTGCAAACGGGTAGCGGATATGATACAAAAAACCATCGGTCTCTTCATGCTCCACTTCAAGATCGGAAAGCGCTGTATGGCAACGGG
>JAOZRC010000312.1 GCA_029940345.1 Desulfobacterales bacterium | reverse complement strand
CTCGCCTGTGAACACACCCAAAAATATCCGTAGTGCCCAAATCTATCTTCTCAATATTAAAAATGGAACGACATCCTCTTACTCCGTCATTTAAAAATAATCCGGAATGGGTGTCATGGGCGGAATGGATGGTTTCAGATTTTCAACGCAGTTCATCGGCGGTGGAAGGAAGAAACGGATGTCTGTCTCAATTGCGTCACAATGGGAGGGGGTTGTCCGGCAACAGGCTGAGAGCCTTAACCTCTATTCACAATTTTGGTCTGAGAAGGAGTGATGGCACAACAGCTGCAGAAAGGTTATTTAGGAGAGATTTTCCTGACATTTCAGAATGGGTGATAGAGCGGATGGGAGAATTACCGGAACCACGAAATTCTGCAAATTCACCTATGAGGCTAACCTCTTGATTTTACAAAGTGTCCCGCTTTATGTTGGTAGCCGAAAAACCTTACGAACGATGATGGCAAACACGTCATTGGTAAAGAATTTACAAAATGATGCCTATATGAAGATCCTACTCAAAGAAAAATCTGGTTTAGAAGAATTGTTTGCCGAAATTGATGTAATTGAAGTACGAAATGAATTGAAAGCTTCATGTGGGAGTATGGAAAAAATACCGGTCAAATTAAAAAAAATTATCGATAAACCAAATTTTCCAGAAATGCTTAAGAAATATTTTTTCGGGCTAAAATCCAACGGGATTTTGTGCTAATAGCACCCTACAATAGCCAGCACTCCATCCTGCCGCCGCTATCCATTCTATATGATAATTCAGTCAGAATTCATTTTATCAAAAAACAGTTTACACTTTTTCCGAAATAATGTAGGATAATTATATAAGGGGGCGTTATTTCGTTCCCATTCCTTAGGAGTGGGGACAAAATAACTTACCCATTTTCAGAAGAAGAGTGCAAACTTCAGTTTGCGTCACAGCATCGCAAACTGAAGTTCGCACTCCGGAATGGGTAAGTTATTTCGTCCCTGTTCCTTAGCAACTTTCGGAGATTGATATGAAAATTGAAATACTGGGTGCCGGATGCGCCAGTTGTGATCAATTATACCAAAACACCCTTGATGCGGTTGCCGAATTTGAGGAAACCGCCGGTATCGTTGTGGAAAAAATAAATGACATCAATTACTTTGCCAAAGTAGGCGTCTTTATGACACCAGGTTTTGTGATTGACAGCCAACCGCTGTCAACCGGAAAAGTGCTTACAAAAACGCAAATTATAAAAATTATCGGGGAGAAAATGTAGCTGATGAGTGACTCCACGTATGTTTATTTAATAACCGGCTTTTTGGGCAGCGGTAAAACCACCCTCTTGAACCGGATTGTCAAAATATTTCCACGAGATAAAAAACTCACTCTTTTGGTCAATGAATTCGGTGAAGTGGGCGTTGACGGGACCCTTGTGGAGGGTGATGACATTGATATGATGGAAATCAGCAAAGGCTCTATCTTCTGTGTGTGTGTGAAAACCGATTTCATTAAGGGCCTTTATGAGCTGAAAAACAAATTTCAACCCGATATCCTGTTAATCGAGTCCACCGGAGTGGCCAACCCGTCTGATCTGAAAAAGGATTTGAAACTCCCCATTTTTGATGATCGTTTCCAATTTAAAGAGCAGTTCTGTGTCATTGATGCGGCTCATTTCCTGGAAGCATACAACGTATATGCTTCCCTGGAAAAGCAGATCGCCTCTTCATCCGTGTTTATCATCAATAAGACCGATTTGTCCTCTCCTGAAAAAATTGCCGAAACCAAAAAGGTTATCCAGGGCTTTCATCCTGACCCTGTCTTTATCGAAACCACCTATGCCGATATCTCCTTGGAACGTTTCTTTGATCTGAAAACCGATGAAACGGGAAACCGGCCGGATACGAGCACCCCGACCGATTCACTTTCATCCGAAGAACTGGATCATTTTATTGATAAACTCCTTGACAGTCCGGACCTTGAACTCACTCCACCGGATATGCTTATGTCCGCTGTTTACAAGTGGACCGGCGATGATCTCGCCGATATCAGCGCAATGGCTGAAAATTTGCCTGAAGGCCTTGTGAGGGCCAAAGGATTCGTTAATGAGCGGGATCGGATACATCTTTTCAGCTATGTGATGGGTGATTGGTCTCTGGAAGAAATAACATTGACAAACCGACAGGTGGAACATGAAAATACTGTTGTGTTCATTGCTCCGCCGCCATCTATCGACAGGCTGGAAAAAGCGATTGCAAACGGACCTTGGGTGAACATGGGGACCTTTCAGCCTTTTTCATCTGACGGAGAAAAACCGGAATGAATCCAAATCGCTATGACCTCTTGATTATGGGGATGGGGCCGGCGGGACTTTCGGCCGCATTATTCGCGCGACGGATGGGCTTGAACACGATTGTGTTCGGAGATATTCCGGGCGGTATTTTATACATGCTCAATGACCTGGCCGATTTTCCGGGTTTTCCCGATGGCATTTCAGGGATCCAGTTCGGCATGCTGGCTTTGCAGCAAGCCCAAGCTCAGGGTGCCATTTTCCCGATGGCTCGTTTGCAAAAACTCAGCTTCAGCGAACCTCTTTTCACCGGAATCGATACAGATGCCCGCCAATATACTGCGCCTGCCGCCATTATTGCAACAGGACGAACGCCCAAAAAGTTTCCTGAAATCAAGGATAATGTTAAAGGCATCCATTTTTGTTCGGTGTGCGATGGACCGCTTTACCGTAATCAGGATGCTGCTTTAGCCGTCATCGGCGGTGATAAGATTGCCGCTCAACACGCGCTGACGCTTTCAAAGTCAGCCTCGAAAGTGTATCTGGTGTGCCGTGACCGCGCCTTTACAATGCCGGCGATTTATGAATCTCAAATAGAGGAACAGCCCAACATCATCCCTATGCGAGAGACTGAGGTGATCGGAATAAAGGGCGCTGACCAGGTGGAAGCGCTCATGGTCACAACCAAAGAAAGTGATAAACAAGAAGTTGCCATTAATGGCGTTTTTCTGGCCATTGGGTGGCTGCCGAACACCCAAGCGCTTGAGATGCCCGTGGAAACAGCTTTGGACAGCTATTTAAAAACAGATAAAAACCTGATGACCTCCCATTCGGGCCTTTTCGCAGCCGGTGATGTTCGCGATACGGATATGTTCAGTGTGCTGACCGCCTGTGCGGATGGCGCGCGGGCGGCTCAATATGCTGCTGAATTTTTATTTAAACTTGAAACTTGAAAGCAATCTGCTCAACCCAATTACATCATATTGCCAAGTATACTATAGTATTATAGTTCTACTTTGGTAACTTAAATTTTGATAGTCATTTTTGTACCTGCGATAGCCAGAATTATAAAAAATTGGCAACATGTAGGATGGGTGGAGCCTAGCGGAACCCACCAATAAGGCAGCCTGATTGCCGAATGGTGGGTTCCGCTAGGCTCCACCCACCCTACATATCAATTTACCAAAGTAGAACTAGGCATCCTTCAAAATAGCATCAAAGTAGTTTACACTTTATTCTATTTCGTCCCTACGGGACTTGTCGTACTTGTAAGCCTTTTCTATAGATATTATGTCCCTAACGGGACAAAGTGTAAACTGACAAATGAAGGATGCCGTATTCAAAGCTTAGAACCAAGCCAAAAATAGGATTGACATTATGAAACCGATTCGTATAACCGTATTGCATGAGGGCCAACACTGAATTCCATGTGTTTACATGGCCCGGGTGGTCGAATCCGTCGCATCCGCTTTTGGGGATACGCTGCAAGTTGAAATCGTTTATACCAAGGAACTTGACGGCGCATTGCATTATATTGATATTTCAAAAGAGATTGGGCGCCCGGCACCGGTTCCCTCCATCATAATCAACGGCAAACTGGCGTTTGATCTGACGCCGAGTGCGGAGGTGTTGACATCATATCTCCGCGAACTGGATAAATAGTCGGCTTGTTCGTAATAAAAAACGCCAAAAAATAATAGGGTCCTATGAACACTGAAAAAATATTAATAGAAGTGATGTACAAAGCGGACTACTGTTTGCCATGTTTCTACATGGATGAAACGGTGAAAGAAATCCTGCCGCAATATGATCAATATGTGGAATACCACCGTGTTGATTTTATGAAACAAAAAGGCAAGCAACGGTTTCTGGAACTCTCATGCTCCCTTTTCGGGGAAGAGGGTGTTTACAAAAAGTGCAAGATTGCGCCGGTGCCTTCCCTTTTCATCAATGGCGAGCTTGTTTTTGATGCGATTCCGCCCCTGTTTGAACTGGAAGAGGCCATTCAGGAAACGCTGGAAGAGATTGCTTTGAATTCAAAAGCAAAACAGGCTTAAATTCAGCCGAAAAACGAATTTCACTTTTCAATTCCCACCCTGGCCTTCACGCCTTTTTGATAGTAATGCTTGATAACTTTCATTTCAGTCACCAGGTCAGCCAATTCGATTATCCGGGGGGATGCATACCGGCCCGTGATAACCAATTCGATGTTGGCGGGTTTGGTGATGATAATATCGGACAGTTCGTGAACAGTGATAATACCGTATTTTACCGCAATATTCGCCTCTTCAAGAATAACCACGTCAAATTGGCCTGAAGCGATCACATTTTTAACCATCTTGAGGCCCTTGCGTGCAATCTGCATATCTTTTTTCGACGGACGACGATTGACAAAGCATCCGAAACCGTATTGTTCAAGGGTGATTTTTTCCGCAAACCGTTTTAATGCTTTAATTTCACTGTATTCCCCCATTTTGACAAACTGGGCGATATATACGTTCAGCCCGGCACCAGCCGCCCTGATGGCAAGACCGATGGCTGCCGTGGTTTTGCCCTTGCCATCACCTGTGTATACTTGTACATACCCTTTTTGACTTTTATTCATATCAGATACGATCCGTTTAAATTTATAATATGAAACAGATAGGCAAAAAACCGGCTAAAGTCAATATTAACCTTATTAACGCCTTTCTACCAAAACCATCCGTGTTTATCCTCAAAATCAACTTTCGGACGATTTTATTCCCCCACCATTACTTGTAAAAGAAATAATCATTGTGATTTCATCTCTCGCGGTGTCAACCAGATATGATTGGATCTTTATTAATAAGGAGGAACTATGGCAAAACCAGTAGTTGTCGATGTGCTCTTGACCGATTTTAATCAATGAACGGCTTGCGTCTATATGGCGGAATCGGTAAAGGTTTTACCTGAAGAAATTCGGCAAATGACCCGCGTGTACGAATGGGATATGCGCACCCGTAAAGGGGTGCAGCGTTTTCTTGCGCTAAAGGCCAAATCACTGCCCAGCATCGCTTTGGACGATGAACTGGTCTATGTGTCCCTGATACCCATGCAAGAAGAGCTGATTGCTGAAATTCAGAGACGATATAATGCAAAGAATCAGGAGCAATAATTATGTACCTGGAAGATGTTACAATCCAAGGGTTTAAATCCTTTTCGGAAAAGACGGATATGAGTTTCAAATCCGGCATCAGTGTCGTTATCGGCAATAATGGTGTCGGAAAGTCAAACATACTGGACGCCATTGTCTGGGTGTTGGGTGAAAATAATCTTGAACGGATTCGCTGTTATGATCGCCATGAGTTGTTTTTCGCCGGCAGTGATGCGCATCCGCCCGCTGAATCAATCCGTGTCGAACTAAACTTCAAGCAGGAAGCAAACAACGACGACACCATATTTCAGTTTACACGGGAAATGACAAGAGATGGCCGAAGCCGCTACTGGTTCCAAAATGAACTCACCGACCGGCAATCCTATGAAGATCGGATCAAGACGCTTGGTATGGGTCAAGCCCTAAAAACTATGATTCGCCAGGAACAGGTAAACGATATTCTTCTTGTCAATCCGCAAGAACGCTTTAATATCATCCGAACGGTCCTGGACGTTGTATCCGGAACCAATCTTTGCCAGTGTCTTGAAGATGTCATCGCGCCGCGCTTTGCACGTTATATGTCGTATTTATTGCCTAGATCGGAAGTGCGCTTTGATCTGATTTCGATACCCCCCCACCAAAAAGGGTTCGATATTGAAGTCACGCTACCGGGCAACCGTGTGCGACGGGCCCACCAACTGTCCGGCGGTGAAAAAGCAATCACCAGCCTGGCATTAAAACTGGCTCTTTTTCATCAACTGCAAAGCCCGCTCTATCTTTTAGATGAAGTCGAACCGGCCCTGGATTACATCAACCACAAATCAATGCAGGCTTTTCTCAAAGATGTGGCGTCGGATAAGCAATTAATCATGATTACGCATTTGCGAAGCACAATTGATCTGGCCGACACACTCCATGGTGTGCGCACCCGTTTTGACGGGTCATCTTTTATGAAGTTTTATTTTGTTATGGATGAACGTTTGCTAAAACTGTATAAATGTTGTTAAATGTCCAGATATACTCGGCAAGGTCATAATTTGTGATTTTTAATATTATGATTTCAGGTGTCAGGTCGTTTCTGCTAGGGTGCATTCCCAAAATGGCAGAAAAATTTCGACCTGTGCTGTTAGCGCTGAA
>JAOZRC010000311.1:1591-6525 GCA_029940345.1 Desulfobacterales bacterium | reverse complement strand
GGTATCCGGGGCCCGCCTATGAAGAGGTGATATGGAAAGATTCCACACCCGCTTCCTTTACTCTGAAAAGAGAGATAATATCCGATGCGCCTTCAGATGGATTCGAATATTCAATTCCCATAAGCGGTTCCACCAAGCATTTGGCGTTGAAAAAGAATAACGGGAACTCCGAACGAGCCATTTTTCTTATTGAGGAAAAACTCCGATTAAGTATTAAAATGAAAACTGAAGACAACCGGCCCAAAGCGGCCGCCGCATGTGAAATTGATGGCAATTTCATTCTTTTCATCGCGGACCATGAGAACAATTTGCACCACCTGATTCTTGATAACGCTTCAACAATTGATTCACTGGAAAACCGGCCTCCGCTTTCTTCACCAATAAAGCCAAAAAAAAGACACCAAATGGGGATTGAATCCCTGGCCTTTGTCAGAACCGCAGACAGGAACAAACTGGTTTTACTTGTCGCGTTTAATAATCATCAGTTCCGGTACTATGACCCAAGGAGCCTGAAGGAAATCAACAACAGGAATGTCCTATGTATTCATGACACATCATCTTACATGGTTTCCAACGGCCGGCATTTGTTGGTTTTTTTATCCAATGGCGCCATGTATGCATTCAAAGTACGCACCCGGGAGGAATCCAAAGCCGTCTGGAACGGGTTATTAACCAACTACGGTTTTAAAGCGCAAAACCCGTGGTGGGAAAAATTTGAACGGATTTTACTGAAACCTTACGAGAATGACACCAGTGGCGAAAGGAATTCGGCAATACGCTTTTTCGTCTATTATTTCTGCCATTTTATGCTTATTGAAAATGAAAATGAGAATGTAAGACAAAGCAGAAAAGATGATTTTGCCAATCTGATCCGATGGGTGTCTGAAAACACGGATAAGGTGGTTTCTCAAAAATTGATACGCAATGTGATTGAAACCCTTATGGGATTCATGATGCGAAAATACATGCATAAATGCCTTGATTTTGATCAAGGCGAGCACAAACCTATTTTAAATGCCCTGGAATTGTTAACGGATCAACGGGTTATAAGTGAGGAAGTTGCAGAGGTCTTGATCCAGAAAGGGGGATTGTTCATCGGAGCCTTTGAAAAGTTGCTGGAAAAAAAAGCCCCACAAGAACTCCGGCAATGGAAGAAAATTAAAAACAATACCTTACTGCCCATCATTTTTGAAAGCCAAACGTCGCCCCGTGTGGCAACCGCTGTCCACAAATCGAGGGCTTTTTTGAAACGAAGCAATCTTCATTCCTCCATGAGCTTTCCACATCCGATCCAGCGACTGATCAGGATTGATGCCGGAAGATGTGTCGTTATCTCGGGCGCATACAAACTGTCCCTTATTGAAAAAAGTGAATCCGGGATGTGGTACGAAACAGATGAAATCAATACATTAAAGGATCAACGACTGAATTGGCAGGGCTTTCTTACCATTGCAAACCCATTGCCGGTGACGGCAGAGGGCGTCAATGCAATTACGCTGCTAGTCGCCACGCAAAGAAGAAAGGCTGCCCTGATACCCCTGGATAATAAGGGCTTTGGCCAACCCCGAGACACTGATATTTTTGAAGGAAAAATCACCCCCCACGCCTTTCTTGCACACGAAAACAATGTGATCATCGGCGGAAAGGATAGCAATAACCAGGCCACAATGGCGTTGTTAAATGTTGATGGAAGCAAGACCCTGATTCAAGAGCCAAAGTGCCTCAATGTGAGGGGGGCTGTCACCGCTTTCGGCGTCACACAATCCAGTATATACGCTTTGGTGGCGGAATCACATAAGGTTATGGTTTGCGGACGTTATCACCAAGCAATAATGAATCTTGATTTTAAAGAATGGTTAACTACCAGTGAAAAACCCACCGCGCTCGCATGCTCTGAAAATACTATATTTCTTGGGGAATCGGATGGCCTTTTACGGGCGATTCATGAAGGGAATGCGGCGAAATCGCGCTACACCTCCACCAAATGGTTTTTCCAGGTGCCCGGAGCCATTAATTCCGTATTGACAACCGGTAAAGCCAATGAGTTTCTTGCGGTGGGAAGCAGCATTCATAATCTGTTTATTATCGAAGCGGCCAACGCCAGGCTTTTAACCATTTTGGGCCATGTCGGGCCCATTTCGTCCCTGGAATCCATCAAGAAGAAAAAAGCGCTGTTTATGGTAACGTCAAAACGGGGGGAAATCTGGGAAGTGGAATATGACCACAAAGCGTCTCCAGACCATTTAAAAGCGAATCATTGGTTTGAAACCCTGTCAGAGGATGAGGTAAACCAATGCCTCTTTTGTAAAAACCATCAGCTAGGCCTCATGGTCAGCGATACAACTAATATTAATAATGTTTTTAAGGTTTTTTCAGCTATTTCTAAAAATTCGGAAATGCCTCATGTCACCCCCCTTGAATATCATATTGTGGATCGACTCGGAAAAGCGTTGGTCTCACAAGGAATAACCGATGATCAATGGGATAGCGTTAAAGATTGGTTGGGCGATTGCGGCGTAGAGCAACTCAGTCGGTTTTACAGATCGCTCTATCAAGAATTGAATATCGCAAAAAAACATGATCAATTATTGGAAAAACGGGTTGTAGAAATTTCATCCAGATTCTTAACAAATTTAAAGAACAAAAAAAGGGAATTGAGACAACGTTTATGGTATCAGGCATATTCGCCCATGCTTCGGGTTCTTGTGCATTTATTTGTAAATAGCCGCGAAAAAACCGGGGATCAATCGAAACAGGAAAACCCATCGGAAAATTTTCTTTCCAATCTTTTCAATAGTATAAATCCCGAATCAGATTCCTCCGCCAGTCTGATACCTGAGATTAGTGAAACCCTGGTACTTTACTTCTGCATTGCGCTAAAGCAATTTCTTGTCCATGACAATCAATTTCACAAAATTGATCCACCTGTGAAAGAAGAAAACCTGGATTACTTCTCGAATTGGTGGGACGTCTGGAGTTCTCTCGGACGCGATTTCGCGTATTCCGCCTGGAAAAGCCTGTCGGAAAAACATAAACGTCTTTTCCTTGCTCCGGCCTTTTGGCCCAAACCGTTCCTGGACCTTCTCGACGGCGTCAACGAAAAAGTCGGTGAAATAGATATTATGCCTTTGATCCGGCACGCATTTGAGACTGAAGGAATGAAGGGGCAAGATAATCTGAAAAATTTTCTCATTTTTTTAGTTCCTTCGCAAACAGACAACATCTATCCACCCCATCTGGATAAAAGTAATAGCCTCAATCGAAAGCTATTGCCAATATTATCGGAACTAAGGGATGAAACTTTAAACCTTCGTAGGATTCTATCCGATAAAAATATACTTCCGAACGTCAAGCGGCGAACCATGAGGCGTTATGAAAACGCCTGGCAAAATGTAACCAATTCGGCGCGTCAATATACATCCCGCTTTTTTAGCGGCCTGCTGGTCATTATGGAAGAATACGGTATGGAATTTATCAAAGATCAAGAACAACGCCTTGCGGACGAATTCACGTCCCAAGCACCTGGAAACATTGTCAAAATAAATACTAAAAATTTTATTAAACAGGATGACGCTAACATTTTGCAGATTGAACTTAACGTTGTTAACATGTGGGCATTCGATATTAATTTGGCTATCGGGGGAAACTCATTTGAGCTGAATCCCGGTCAGAATCTTGATATCAATGTTCATGCGAAAGACAGTGATGTTACTGAAGGAAAATTATGGATTAAAATTAATGTGGAACAAAATTATCATAATAACCGAACACGGCATGTTTTTGAAATCCCTTTGGAACTGCAAGGAGACATCGGCTGGTGGTTGAAAACCGTCGGCCTGGAATCCTGCCTTCTTTCAAAAGAATTTAAGCAAGCCGTGGATGACCGACGCCCGCTACTATTACAATTTTTAGGAAATAAAATATCCGGTTTTTATATAAAAAGTGTTCAAAAAACACTAACAGAAAGACATGGCTATGACCCTGGCAAAATTTGTTGTATACCCCCGGGGGTGCCGCTATCACTGCGACAAAACCAATGGCTGTCGCAAAATAAATCCAATACCCCGGTTTGGCTTCCGCTGGAAGTTGAAACTATTGCAGATTTAAAATTTGTTTTTCACGGCATCGAAAGCCCTCGATTTTCCGAATTGGCTTTTTGTCTTGCAGCTAGCTTTAATCCGAATACAGCAGAGCAGTCGCCTTGGTTTAAATTTATTTCACCAGAGCATAAAAATTTTGTATGCAGATTTCTTGTTCGCGCAATGCCAGCTAAAATTCGTGATCTTCTTGACCAAGAACAAGAGCTGGTAAACAATTTGAAATGGTTATTCGGGAATGAACGCGAAATTGCTTTGACAGAGGAAATGCTTCACGATCTTAATCCCAATGAAGTACCCGGTCTTGAAAATTCCAGGTTTGAAGCGATGAGAAGCCGGGTCGCCCCTTTTAAGTCGGCAAATTTCGATGCCCCCCAAACCATATCCGCCATCTTTTCAAAAACATTGGAATTTTACGAAAAAGACATAAAAAATTTAGAAGACGGCAAAACAATACTCATCGGCGATCTGGTTTTGCCGATGAAACGCTTTGAAGATGTAAGAATCCTTATCTTGGCGAAACAGGCTGATTCTGTTAATTCAGATGAAGAACTTTTAGAGTTTATGCGTAATTTTGATAGGAAAAAATGCTATTTATGGATCCTTTTTACCCGAAAAAATGGAATAACTATTGGGCCAAGAAGGGGGTTGGGCACTGCTGATTTTTGGACGGATATAGATCCCTTTCATTTATTTCAAATGCTGACCCTTGAAAACCCCCAGCGAATTCTTTTTAAACGAATGATTTTCAGAGGGGCTTTTATCCCTGAAATCAATCCGTTTGGTTCGGATCACGGACTGAAGAAAGAATATATTTTTCTTTTTTCAGGTCGTAGA
>JAOZRC010000311.1:0-1581 GCA_029940345.1 Desulfobacterales bacterium | reverse complement strand
ATCAAAGTAAAGCGGTTGTCATTTCCGGCCCCCGAAAAATCGGTAAAACCTCATTACTGCAGGAATTACAGTTGAGGTGGGAAAAATTGAAAAAATTCAAACCCATAATTTTCCTGGATTTTTCACATATAAGCACCAATCCGGAAACCGCTGAACACATTTTTTTCTCCTCGCTTAGAGGACAATTGGCTGACTATCCTGGTATACCTATAGATAATAAAATAGAGACATGGCAAAAATGGCTATTCAAACAAACTGACAATGGAAACAATCCGTGGCTTATACTCATGGATGAAGCGGATAAGCTGTATGAAAAGGATCTCGGAAACAGTGAAGATCGAAAAAATCCCAGCCCAAGGCTATTCAGTTGGTTCAGGCATTTGGCCAGTCCTGAGTTTGCAAAGAACTCTCCGCTTCGATATGTGATGGTCAGTTACAGCCACGGTACCCAAAGCAAAAATGCGCTTAACAGGGTCATATTAAACCACGGTTCGCCCCTGTTTAATTTTGCCGGAGAAATCTACCTTGACAGGTGGAAAGATGGTGAAGTGGATGAGTTCCTTGAAAAAGGATTGGGCACGCTGGGGGTTTATATGCATGACCATATTCTTGTTTTCCTTAAAAACAATACATTTAACATTCCTTGGATACTGCAAACGGTGTGCTTCGAAATATTAAATACGCTCAAAGCTGCTCCGTTACTGCCCCGATGGGTGACCATGGAAATGCTAAAGGAAATTGTAACCAAAAGTCTCGATGAAGAACTTATAGGTATACAAGTAACGGTGGAATCAACAGTTTACAATTACATGAAGGACAAACAAAATGAACAAGAAAAGCTCCAAAAAAAACTCCAGGATTATAGTGTCCTTTACAACCGATTTTGGTTGGTGTTTTATAAATTTGCCAAGCAGATACAAATTAAAAACCAAATTGAGGGAAGCGGGTATGTATTCAAATCATCAGATCTTTTTGATTTTTTTATCAATGATGCGTATGGGCGGAAGATGGGAAAGGCTGACCTGAAAGAAATAGTTGCCGCATTGGATAAATCAACCTTTTTGAGGGGGCTTTCATATAATAAATATGAATTTGCTTACGGACTGCTACCCCGTTTGGTAGAAAAAATTGATTAACAGTATTAATGAGGTGTTAAAATGGTGCAAAAAAAACAAGAAATCTATGAATTCCGAAAATTCGATTCAAAATTGAATATTTTAAAAAAACCTGAAGATGAATTAAAGGATGAAACAGTTATTTTTTACGGACATGGAATCACTGGATATTTGCGAAATATATTTCCTAAAGAAAAGATTGAAAAAATTGAAGGGCGTGAACAAAGTGAGAATCTTAGAGATGAATTGTTAAAGCAACCACCGAATAAGACCATTAAAATAGTTGAAAATGGCGTAAATGGTCAAAAAATCATTAAAAAATTTGTTGTCGGACAGATATTTCATACGATCAATGATCCGACCATGTTCAGTCCGATAAGAGGTTTAAAGGAATTTATCGTTACGCCGGAACCTGTATTCGATTCAGATGAACAAACCGTTAACAATGCGGCAGGCAATTGCAACA